>JALYSX010000301.1 GCA_030854585.1 Vulcanimicrobiota bacterium | reverse complement strand
CCGATGACCGGGGCGAGCGCCTCTTCGGCGCCGCCGACCGCGTAGATGTTCGCGGTGTCGATGAAGTTGACGCCTTGCTCCCAGGCGCGCAGAACGACCGAGCGGGTCGTCGCGTTGTCGACGGTGTTGCCATAGGTCAGCCACGAGCCGAGACCGACGACCGAGAGTTTGAGGCCGGAGTGTCCGAGCGTTCGAAAATGCATACGACCCTAAAAGGCTCGCGGGCTCGCGCTGGTTGCGCCGCGAATCGAGGGGGATGCTCGAGTACGTGCTGGTCGATGCGTTCACGCGCGAGCCGTTTGCGGGTAATCCGTGCGCGGTCTTTCCCGACGCGGACGGGCTCGACGCGCGGATCATGCAGCGGATCGCGAACGAGATGAACCTCTCGGAGACGGCCTTCGTGGTGCCGAGCAACCGAGCCGACGTCGGGGTGCACTATTTCACGCCGATCGAGGAGATGCCGCTGGCCGGACATCCGACCCTCGCAACGGCCCACGTCCTCTACGGGCTCGGCCGGATCGGCGCGCGGGCGACGTTTGAGATGCCGGCCGGAGTCGTGCCGGTCGAGACGGCATCCGACGGGGAAGGCCTGCGCTACACCATGATCCAGCCCGCGCCGCAGTTTCTCGGCCCGGTCGAGCGCGGCTGGATCGCCGGTTGCCTCGGGCTCGAAGAGACAGATCTCCTCGGCGCGCCGGAGCCACAGACGGTCTCGACCGGTTGCCCGATGCTGATGGTCCCACTCGCGTCGGAAGCCGCCCTCGACCGGTGCGCGCCAGACCGAGCGGTGCTCTTCGCCGATTCGGAAAGAGCCTTCATGAGCGTGCACGCATTCGTCGGGCTGGCGGGGAGCGAGCCGGCCTTCAGCGCGCGGCATTTCTCGCCACCGGGCGACGTTCCGGAGGATCCGGTCACCGGCTCCGCTTGCGGTGCGATGAGCGCGCTCGCGTTCTCAAGCGGCCTGATCGACCGGGCGGGATTCACGATAATCCAAGGCCGGCACGTGGGTCGCTTCGGGACGGTGTACGTCGACGTGCTCGGCGACCTCGACCGGATCTCCGGCGTGCGCGTCGGCGGGCATGCCGTTACGGTGGCAAGCGGCCGCATCGATCTCGGTTGAAATTCACATCCCATTCAGGGGTTTCGAGCGTTAATAGGGTCATGACGTCACTGCTCATCACCACCGCCCTCGTGCTCGGACTGGTCGGCGCATCACCTTCACCGTCTCCGTCCGCCTCGCCGAGTGCGGCGCCCGGAGCGATCGTCCACATGCGGGACTTCACGTTCGACCCCGAGACGATCACCATCCAGGCCGGTCAGAGCGTCGAGTGGATCAACGACGACGCCGTTCTCCACTCTGCCACCGCCACCGACAGATCATGGGACTCGGGCGAGATCGATGGAGGCCGGACCTGGACCCACCTCTTCGAAAAGGCGGGGACGTTTGCGTATTTCTGCGACGACCACTCGTACATGCGTGCGCGCGTCGTGGTAAAATAGGAGACATGAAATCATTGCTGCTCTCTGCCGCGCTGGTCATCGGCCTGCTCGGCATCTCCGCCACTTCAGCACCGGCCTCCAACACGGTCGTGGTGCAGATCACCAACTTCGCGTACAACCCGGCGTCGGTCACGATCACCAAAGGTGAGACCGTCGAGTGGATCAACAACGACGACGCGAAACACACCGCGACCGCCAACGGCGGCACATTCAAGTCGCCGGACCTGGCCAAGGGTCAATCGTTCAAGCAAACCTTCACGACGGACGGCACATTCGCATATTACTGCGCGTTCCACCGCGCCATGAAGGGCACCGTTGTCGTAAAATAGCTGTATCGGGGTACTGACCCCGTTGCATGGATTCCGAGCGCGGATTCTCTCTCGTCGAAGTCCTCATCGCCGCCGGCATCTCCGTGATGCTAGCGGCGATGCTCGTTGTCGTCGCGCATGCCTTCATCGGCTGGTCGCACCGCGCGTCCGCGAGCGGGAATGCACAGGCTGGCTTCGATCGTCTCGAAGAGCCCTTCACCACCGAGAGCGCGGGTGCGTGGAGCGTCTTCGTTCCGGCAACCGACGTGCTCGGCATGTCGAACGCCGACGGCCATGAACTCGACATCGCGACCGAGGACGCGTTGCGGCGCCCATCCTTCCGCGCCTCTCGTTACGATGCCGGCGCGGCGACGCTATCCGAGTACGTCTACGGTGCGCCGAGCGATACGCCGATCGCGACCGGCGACGTCACTACAGGCGTGACCGCTTTCTCCGCGATCAACGGCAGCGCAAGCACGCTCGCGGGGCCGCTCTTCGCGAACGCGACGATCGCGGATGCAGATGTTCCCCTCCAACTCGGGAGTCCGGAGGCGATCGGCGGCAATCGGCTGACGCAGATCCGCGTCCTCATCGGCACCTTCGAGCGCGAGATGACCCTCGCGAGTGCGACCGCACCGACCAGCTATACGGTGGTGCTCCGCTACACGCCAGCGCCGTAGCGTTAGGCGCCGAGGGGTCGTGACCGCGTACGAGACTAGTGTCGAATCGTCAGAATGAACCGGAAGCCGACCGGTTCGACGCGCAGAAGATCCGTCGGAAGGTTGCCGACGATCGTGCTGCCGCCGCTATCGGTCGTCAGACCTCGATACGGTTGGCCCGCACCGAAGAGCGTGTACCGGCCGGATGCGCCGTCGAACAGGTTCGTTCC
>JALYSX010000298.1 GCA_030854585.1 Vulcanimicrobiota bacterium | reverse complement strand
CGGCGACCACGCAGATGGTGGTGCCGTCGCGCCGTTCGTCGGTGCAGATGTCGCACGGTTCGTGTTCGGTCAGCGAGAAGCAGAGCGTGCAGAGGCGTACTTTATCCTTGACCGCTAGGATCGCTTCGGAGAGCGACTGCGCTTCGTTGCGCGGACGGTTGAGCAGATAGAAGACCAGGCGCGCAGCCGTCTTCGGGCCGATCGTCGGGAGCTTGCTGAACTCGTTGATCAGGGACTGCACCGGTCCCGCGATCGATCCGCTGTTTGCCAACGGGGTTTCTAGAAACCCGGGATCTTGAGGCCGCCGGTCACGCCGCCCATGCGAGCTTGCGAGGTCTCGTTGGCTTTCCCGATCGCATCGTTGAACGCGACCAACACCAGGTCTTCGAGCGTCTCGGCATCTTCCGGATCGATCGCTTCTTTTGCGATCTTCACGCTCTTGACGCGTTGATCGCAGGTCATCTCGACGGTCACGCTGCCGCCCGCGGCGGTACCGGTCACGACGGTGTTGGCGAGCTCTTCTTGTGCCTTCACCATCTCGGCTTGCATCTTCTTGACCTGAGCCATCAGGTTTGCTTGGTTCATCGTATTCTTTCGTTTGCGTAGTTAAAGAGGGCGTCGGGGTCGTCGGCGTCGGTCGCCGGCAACCGCGGGGCGGGCGCATCACCCTTGCCACGGGGATTGGCCGCGGGCTTGGAGGCGACCTCGGCGGCCAGTCGCACGGTCAGCGACGCGCCGAGCACTTCGGCGATCGCGCCTTCCAGCAAGGCCGTGTGCGGTCTGAGTATCTCGACGAACATCGTCGGAAGTGTGACCGTGAGCACGTTGCCATCGAGTGAATCCAAAACCGCGCGCGCAAGCGGCATGCGCAGCGGCTGACGCTCGCTCTCGACTTTCGCACGCACGCTCTGCCAGGCAGCCTTGACCTTCTGCAAGGTCGGCGACTCGCCGGCGATAAGTGCCGAGACGGCCGGCGCGTGTTCTGGGGAATCGGCCTCTACGTTCGTGGCCACGTCGCGTTCCGGCGGTTCTGGTTCCGGGGGCGGCGCAGGCGCCGGTGCAACCCGCGCGGATGCGACCCGCGCGGGTGCGACCGGGGCTCCGCCTTCGAGCGCGGCGACGCGCGCGGCCAATCCGTCGAGCGTCGGGTCGCCGGCGGCAAGGATGAAGCGCAAGAGCGCCGACTCGAGCTCCAACCGCGGATTTCCCGAACTGCGCGCGAGCGCGGCCGAATCGGAGAGCAGGCGCAACGCGCGCACGATGGTCGCCTGCGGAACGTCGCCCGCGCTCTGCGCGGCGCGGGCCGCATCTTCGGGCGCGAGATCGCGCGCCAAGAGCGCCGGGTCGACCCGCGCGACCAGAAGGTTGCGGAACTCCGCGATCACCGCGCGGATCAGCACGCCCATATCCGTGCCGGCGTCGCTCGCCTCTTCGACCGCGCGCAACGCGCCGGCCGCATCGCGTGCGACGGTCGCGTCCACGAGGGCGTGCGCGAACTCGCGTCCGGACGCGCCGAACGCGCGTTCCAACGTGGCCCCGTCGATGGACCCGTCGGAAAAAGCCGCTGCTTGTTCGAGCATCGTAAGCGCATCCCGAAGACCACCATCGGCCCGATACGCTATCGCCGCAAGGGCTGCATCGTCTATCGAGATGCTCTCGGCCGCCGCGATGATGCGCATGCGTTCGATCATGACCGGGACCGCGATGCGCTTGAACGAGTACCGCTGACAACGGGAGAGGATCGTTATCGGCAACTTCTGCGGCTCGGTCGTCGCGAGGATGAAGACGGCATACGGCGGCGGTTCCTCAAGCGTCTTGAGAAACGCGTTCGCGCCCGGGCCCGAGATCATGTGTGCTTCATCGATGATGTAGACTTTGAACCGCATGGATGCGGGAGGGTGTCGTACGGCGTCCCGCAACGCTCGGATGTCGTCGACGCCGTTGTTGCTGGCAGCGTCGATCTCGAGGACGTCGAACGCCGTTCCGTCGATCATAGCGAGACAGGCCTGACACGAATTGTCGGGCGAAGGCGTCGGCCCGTGCTCGCAATTCAAACACCGCGCCATGATCTTGGCCGCCGACGTCTTGCCCGAACCCCGCGGGCCCGAGAAGAGATAGGCATGCGACGTCTTGCCGGATTCGATGGCGCTGGAGAGGGAGCGGACGACGACATCCTGCCCGACCAGATCCGCGAAGGTCTTGGGGCGCCACGTGCGATAGAGGGACACCACCAGGACTTAGGGCTGGCGTTTAGGCGCGCCTGCCGCCGGGTACCATGGAACCGGACCCCGAGCCGAACCTTAGTCCCGGACCTTTAAGGAAGGGGCGTTCGGCACGTCCGTGGATGCGTGTTTTCGCGCACAATGGAGACCAGGTGATGGATTTACGCGCCGCACTTCAAGAGAAGTTCGGTTTCGCTTCGTTCCAACCGGGCCAAGAGGAGGTCGTCCGCCGCGTCCTCGCAGGCCAGGACACCTTGGCGATA
>JALYSX010000288.1 GCA_030854585.1 Vulcanimicrobiota bacterium | reverse complement strand
GGTCAGGGACTTTGGCGGCGCGAGCGACGCGCTTGGTACGAGCGGCCATCGGTTAAACGAGCGTCCTTTTTACGATCATGGCAATAGCGGTGCGGCCGGTCGGGACATATTGGGTCTCCGACGTCGGTAGCGCGATCACGAGAATACCGTCGGCATATTCCGCCACGATCTTCTCGAAACGCACCGCGACCGGTAGATGGATCTCTTTTCCGAACTCGCCGTAGGCGATCTCTTTCTGCACCAGCGAGCCGATACGCGAACGCGTTTCGTCTTGCCGGTTGCCCGAGATCACCAGGCTCCGTTCGCGCACTTCGACGCGCACGCTGTCCGGGTCGGCTCCCGCGAGCTCGACCTTTACGACGATACGCCCCGACGCTTCATCGAAGAAGACGTCGGCGTTCGGCTCGAATTGACCGACGCGCGGCCGAAGTACGAAGTCCATCTGTGTGTTTATAACCCCGCCCGTTAGCAATCGGATGCGAGGAGTGCTAATGATTCAAGGCGGAAGGTGGCTCCTCCTGGGCTAGACGGTCGGGTCGGGCAACGGGCGGGTGCTCGGCCAGGCGACGCACGGGGTCAGATGAATGCCCAGCGGGTCGAGCGCTTGGGCCGGCAGTTTGATCTGGAAGTACTGCAGGTAGTTCGTCTTTACGCCGAGCCGGGTCTGGGGCGGGAAACTCGTCACCGTGCTACTCGGCAGATGCGTGGAGGCGAGCAACTGGTTGATCTGTTGCGCACCGGCCGGGGAGACGTACTGTACGGTACGCTGCCCGAGCCACGTAGTGCCGTCTTCGAGCGTGTAGAGAAAACCGATCGTCTCGCCCACGGTCATGGTCGACGTCGAGACGACCATGTCGATCTTCACGATCTGCGTAGCCCTAACGGCGGGCGCTTGGAGCGACTGCGGAACGCTGCGCGGCGAATCGAGACACGGACCGTTGTTGAGCACGTAGGGCGCGGCCGGTGCCTGCGCGACGGTCGTCGTCAAAGCGGTTGCGGCGGCGAATACCAGCGTTGAAATCAGCATGTGTTGTGCTTCTCGCGTCCGCACGGGGAGTCTTGCCGCAGGAGGCGCCCGCCTGCACGGGGGAGTGGGGCTCGTGGCCGTTCGTCTAGCCCGTCGCCTCGGCCCAGCCGACGCCGCCCTTCTCGTCATGGGCGGCATTATCGGATCGGGCATCTTCCGTAATCCCTCGGTCGTCGCAAAGCAGTTGCATACGACGCCGCTGATCCTGATCGCGTGGTGCATCGGCGGCGCCTTCGCCCTGCTGGGCGCGTTCTTGTTCGCGGAACTCGCGGCGCGTCGTCCCGCCGACGGCGGACTGTACGCCTACATCCGCGACGCGTTCCATCCGGTGGTCGCGTTCGCGTACGGGTGGACGCTGTTGCTCGTCTCGCAGAGCGGCGGTATGGCAAGCGCCGCCGTCACGCTCGGCGCCTATGTCACGCCGCTCTCCGGATTCCACCTTGACGAACGCCTCGTCGGTGGTGTCCTCATAGTGGTTCTTACCGTGGTGAACTGCTTCGGCGTGCGCGCTGGCACGACGACCCAGAACGCGTTCATGATCGCCAAGATCGCGGCCCTCGTCGGACTCGTCGCCGTCGGGCTCTTCGCGCCCAACGCCGGCATCGCGGCGCAACACGTCCAAGACACGCTCACCCATTCGCCCGCTTTGCTCGGGATGATGGGCCTGGCGCTGGTCCCGGTCTTCTTCTCATACAGCGGTTGGCAGACGGCCTCGTTCATGACCGGCGAACTCAAGGACCCGGCACGCTCGCTGCCGCGTGCGATGATCTACGGCGTAATCGGCGTAGTCGCGCTCTACCTCGCGGTGACGGTCATCGACCTGCGCGTTTTGGGCGAGGGTGGCCTCGCCGCGACCGCGACGCCATCGTCCGATGTCGCGCGCGCCGTCTTCGGGCCGCTCGGCGAAAAACTGGTCGCCCTGCTGATCGCGCTCTCGACGCTCGGCTTCCTGAGCAATCAGATCCTGGTCTCGCCGCGCGTCTACTTCCAGATGGCCGAGGACAAGACGTTCTTCCCGTTCCTGGCCAAGCTGCATCCGCTCACGCTCGTGCCGATCGCGGCCATCGTCGTCCAGGGCGCGGTCACCGTGCTGATCCTCGCGCTCGGGCGCTACGACCAGATCCTCAACTACGTGACCGCCGTCGACGACGTGTTCTTCGGCCTCGCCGCGATCGCGCTCTTCGTCTTCCGGGAGCGGGATAAGGGGAGCGGGGTTACGATCGGCTTCCGCATGCCAGGCCATCCGGTGACGACGGCCCTCTTCGGACTGACGGCCTGGGCCATCGTACTCAATCTTTTCGTTCGCTCGCCAGGCGATAGCCTGGTCGGGCTAGGAGTACTCCTAGCCGCGGTGCCGGTCTACTACATCTTCAGGGGATTTCTGCATGCAGACCGTCGTCATCGTTGATGATTACGCGCGAATCTCGAGCTCTTCGCCCGCGCCGTAAAGACTGCGACGGATTGCAACGTCATGACCTTCGTCTCTCCGGCCGAAGCGATCCGCTGGATCGCCGTTATGGAGACGGACCTGGTCGTGATCGACTGCGCGATGCCGGCATGAACGGTGTCGAGTCCACGCGCGAACTGCGCGGCATGCCGCACCGCGCGACCGTGCCCGTGCTCATGATCGGCGCCGTCGACGACAGAGATGCCGTAAAAGAGGCGTTCAGGGGCGGTGTCAACGCCCCGTTGCGCAAACCGGTCGACACGGCCGAGTTCACCGCACAGGTGCGGACGCTCGCATCCTTGAGCGTGTCCCGCCGCGAAGCCGAGCACGCAGATCGTCGCGCACGCGAGCGAGTCTCTTCGCGTTCCGGCCGGGGCCTAAACGCCGGTCGCCATCAACTTCGCCCAATCGTCGCGCGAGATGCGGAGCGCGGCTTCGTCGAGGCGGGCAAGCGGGCCAGCCGGGAGCTTCTCGCGGGTCGAAAGATCCGGCGCGGTGGTCTGGACGTAGAGCAGGCCGGTGACGAGTTCGCCGACTTTACGCGTTTTGTGGATCGTCTCGAGGGCGGCCATCCGGTCGGTCGCATCGTACTCGCGATCGAGTTTGCGTAAGATCACCTTCGAGCCGTCCTCGAAGTCGATCTCTTGAGCCGTGCCTGGTTCGTAGTCGACCGTCACTTCTTGGCTCGCCTTGATGAAGTCGGGCGCATGCAAGAGCACGTCATGCTCTTTCACATACGCGTACGATTTCGTAGAACCGACGTGGTCGTTGAACGTCACGCACGGACTGACGATATCCAGGATCGCCGTGCCTTTATGCGCGAAGGCCGCCTGCAAGAGCGGTACGAGTTGTTTGCCGTCGCCCGAGAACGAGCGCGCGACGAAGGTCGCACCGAGCTCGATCGCGAGGCCGCAGACGTCGATCACTTCGTACTCGTTCGAACGGCCGTTCTTCATGGTCGATCCGACGTCGGCGGTCGCCGAGAACTGGCCCTTCGTCAAACCGTAGCATCCGTTGTTCTCGACCAGATAGGTCACGTCGACGTTGCGCCGGATCATGTGACAGTACTGCCCGAGCCCGATCGAGGCGGTGTCGCCGTCGCCCGAGATGCCGAGCACGACCAGTTCGCGATTGGCGAGCTTCGCGCCGGTCGCCGCCGACGGCATGCGCCCGTGCAGACTGTTGAAGCCGTGCGCTTGATCCACGAAGTAGGCCGGCGTTTTGGACGAACAGCCGATGCCGCTCATCTTCGCCAGCAGATGCGGCTGCACGCCGAAATCGAAGAGCGCTTTGATCAGATGGTTGGTGATCGAGTTGTGACCGCAGCCGGCGCAGAGCGTAGTCGGCAGACCCTTGTAGACGTCGCGCGTCAGCCCGATCAGGTTGACGTTGATAGGTGCTCCGCTTGCCATGTCGTCCCCTATTCCGCGACCACGGCCGGGGCGCGTTCGGCCTCGAGCAGCGGATCGATGATTGCGTGTGCGTCGATCGGAACGCCGTTGTAGTGGCGCACCGAATGTAAG
>JALYSX010000269.1 GCA_030854585.1 Vulcanimicrobiota bacterium | reverse complement strand
GCGTTGGGCGCGCACCAGAGATTTTGCGCGGAGGCGGCCGCGGGCCATCGGATCTTCGCGCATCGAACGGAGCGCATCGGCCCACGCGTCGACGTCGAACGGCGCGAGCAGGTGCGCCGCGCCGTCGCACGCTTCGGGGAGTCCGGCGGCGTCCGCCGCGAGCACGGGTGCGCCGCAGGCCATCGCCTCGACCGCCGGCAGGCCGTAGCCTTCGGCGTACGACGGAACTGCGACCGCGAGAGCGTTGGCGTAGAGCGCGCGCAGTTCGACGTCGCTTGGCTTGGCCTCCGATGTATCGATCAGCGCGACCTCACCGCGCGGGAATGCGAGCGCGAAGGCGGCCCGAAGCGTCCGTCCGTTCTTGCGCTCTTCCGGGCCGCCGACGAAGAGCACGAACGAATCGCGGCCGTCGGGTGGGATCGGGTGCCAGAACGCATCCGGCACGCCCGGGATGATCGCGATGCCCTCGCGCGGGACGGAGAGTTCGCGCACGATCTCGTCCGCCGACCAGTTCGAGACGGTCGCGATCGCGTCGGCTTCGCGAGCCGCGCGCCGGATCGGGGTCTGCTCGCGCCAACGCGCGATGACGCTCCGGTGCGGTTGCGTGAACGCGAACGCATCGTGAATGGTGACGACCTTACGTGCGCGCGCCGCAAAGCGGATCCCGTTCCACGGATACCAGACCGCATCGAATCCGTCGCGCGCCGCCGCCCGCATCGTCTTGCGATCGAGCAACGTCACCTCGAGATTGGGTTCGTTCTCCCACGCTTCGAGTACGGAACGCGCGTAGCGCCCCATCCCGCGCCGGTCGGCCGCCAAGTTGATCGCGTCGACGGCCACGCGAAACGGCACGCTATCCGCCGGCGATCTTGGGGAAGGCGAGCAATGCTATCAGCGTGACGAGATTGAAGCAGCCATGCGTGATCATCGAGGCGTACGCGTTACGGGTGAGATAATAGACGCCGCAGAGCACCAGACCGACCGAGGCGAGCGGAAGCGCATTGGCAAGGTCACCGTGAGCGAGCCCGAAGAGCGCCGCGCTGACGATCGCTCCGATCCAGAACCCCGCGTAGCGCAGACCGACGTTGAAGACGAAGACGCGAAAGACCAGTTCCTCGGCGATCGGGGCGATCACGGCGGCGAAGAAGATGAAGGTCCCGATCCGATACGGGCCCTTGAGCGCGACGAAGAGCTCGGCGATCTGCTGCGGATGTTTGGCGCCGTGTCTGAGTGCATCGACGATCGACGACGTCGCCGAGACGAGCAGGATGGCCGCGCCGACGCCGACGACGGCGATCGCGATCGCGCGCAGATCGAGGCGCACGAATCCGAGTTCGCGGAACGAGAAGCCCGACGCGCGCGGAACGGTGAGGAGCAGCGCGACGATCACGGGGATATCGATCGCCCCTTGCGCGACGACCGCGGAAAGCGTATCGATATGGTGGTTCTCGAGGAACCTCGGGTTCATAAGCGCCACGACGGCGACCGCGAGGCCGATGCCGGCGATCAAGGCAGCGAACACGATCGCGAGCACGATCGCGATGCTTCCGGGCCTAAACGCGTCCTGCGGCCAGCGCGTCGGCCAGGCGGGCGAAGGCGGCGAGGTCGAGCTGTTCTCCACGGATCTCCGGTTCGAGCCCGGCATCCGCGATCGCGCGCGCGACCGGTTCGCGCGGGAGAACGAGAGCGAGCATCAGCGAATTTGCGAGCGTCTTGCGGCGGTACGCGAACGCCGCGCGGACTACCTTCAGGAAGAGCGCTTCGTCGCGAGTCGTCACGGCGGGCGCATCCAGGCGCGTCAATAGCACCACGGTCGAGTCCACTTTCGGCGGCGGATAGAACGCGCGCGGTCCGAGCGTGAACGCGCGCTCTACCTTCATCTTGTACTGGACCGCGATCGAGAGACTGCCGTACGCGCGCGTGCCGGGCTGGGCGATCAAGCGATCGACCACGTCGCGCTGGAGCATGGCCACGATCGTCTCGGGGCCGCCCTCCATCTCGACGAGTTTCATCAGGACGGGCGTGCCGACGTTGTACGGCAGATTGCCGGTCGCGCGCCAACGGCGCCCGGCTGCGAACGCGTCGTAGTCGAACGTCATCGCATCGCCGTGCAGAATCGTTGCGGCGCGCAGATCGCCGCGCCCGCGGAGGACTTCGATCAGCGGATCGTCGATCTCGAGCGCGGTGACGTCCGCGCCCTCATCGAGCAACGCCTTTGTCAGTTGACCCGTGCCGGCGCCGATCTCGAGAATTGGAACTGGCGCATCCGAAGATGCGCCGTCGAGAGCCAAGCGGGCGATACGATGTGTCGCACCGCCGTCCATCAGGAAGTTCTGACCGAAGCGTTTCTTGGGCGTCAGGCCGTACGCGTTCAGCAGAGCGCGCGGGTGATCTTCCAAGTCGCCGCGTGCTCTACTTCAGTCGATACACGACGACCGCTCGTCGGCCGAAGCGCAATGCGTCGGTGTACGAGTTGAAGCCGAGATCGATGCGGTTGCCGCGGATCGCACCACCCGTATCGCCCGCGATCGCGTATCCGTAGCCCGGGATGTAGAGCCGAGTACCGAGACGGATCACGCGCGGATCCACCGCGACGACGCCGTGCCCTGCGGGACGACCGGTCGCCGTGACTCCGGAACAGCCGTAGCAGTTCGCGGTATAGGCGGTTGCGATCATCGTGAGCGCGGCGCGCGCGACGTATGCCGTTTTGTCGAGTCCGCGGTTTCCGAAGCGTTCGAACGCCTCGTACTCGCCGACGCCTTCCGCGATTACGCGCGGCTTGGCCGAGCGGACGATGCGGGAGCCGACGACGTGCTTCGCGATGTTTCCGCCGTCGCGTTGTGTGAACCGAACCATCGTTTCGCGCAAGCCGGACGTCCCTTGCGAGAGCAACTTCGTCCTACCGGGCGCTAGCGTGAGCGAAATCCGATGCACGGTGGTCGCCGCGATCGATTGCTGCACGGTGCGGGTCCAGTTGTTGACCCTGACGACGCGAACGGTCTCGTTCGGGGTCAGCCGGTCCGCCAACGACGGGTGCACTTCGTCATCGGTACCGAGGGCGACGCCCTGCTCTTCGAGCAATGCGCCGACATCATCGGCCGAGCTGACGAGGTTGGTCGTGGTCGCTCCGACCATGACGGTGACCGGCACGGCCGGTCGGGTCTGATACAACCCTTGGGCGGCCAGAGCCGCACTCGGGTAGGTGGTGATGCCGGCCACGGTCAGGCAGGCAGTGAGAACGCTAACGACGAGCATGTGGCTCGTTCGAATGGGGCCGCGTCCTATCAACACAAGCTCCTCTCTCCGCGACACCGGCCGGGCGTGCTGTCGCACGTTCCGACACTCCGAGCACTTCCGTGCTCTTCGATCGCTGGTAAAAGTGGTTTCTGGGTTGACGGATCCTCAAGGGAAACGCCATCGGACTGCCGGTCGCGCCGAGCTCCGGAGAGCTCGAGCGGGATTCGATTGCAGTCAGGTAGCCGCTCCCGGCGGCGT
>JALYSX010000254.1 GCA_030854585.1 Vulcanimicrobiota bacterium | reverse complement strand
ATTCGGAGTTAGGGCTTCTTGGTCGCTTTGGTCATCGGCTTGGCGGCCGGTTTCTTGGTGGCCGGTTTCTTGGCCGCGGGCTTCATAAGAATAAATGCGAAATGAATTTCGTGGAGCCCGGCTTGCCGTTCGAGCACGACGGGCACCGCGCACCGTTAGAACGGCGTTCGGTGCCCCGACATTCGCCTCGCCCGGTTGCCGCCCTTGCGAAGATGTGGGAAATTTACGCGCTGGATTAGATTAACGCGCGGGTGCGGGTCCTTTGCCGATCACGTTTCGCGAGATGACCAGGCGTTGGATCTGCTGGGTCCCTTCGTAGATCTGGGTGATCTTGGTGTCGCGCATCATCCGCTCGACCGGGTATTCGGTCGAGTAGCCGTAGCCGCCCAGGACCTGGACCGCGTCGGTAGTCACGGACATCGCGACGTCGCCGCATTTGAGCTTGGCCATCGCGGCCCAGAGGGTGACGTCGGGCGCGCCGGCATCGCACTTGCGGGCGGCTTCGTAGAGCAGCAGACGCGCGGCTTCGACTTCGGTCTTCATGTCGGCGATCATGAACCCGACGCCTTGCTGGTGGCCGATCGGTTTCCCGAACGCGATCCGTTCGCGCGCGTAGATGGTCGCCTGATCGAGTGCACCCTGCGCGATGCCGAGCGCTTGCGCGGCGATTCCGGGGCGAGATTTGTCGAGCACCTTCATCGCGATCTTGAAGCCCTCGCCTTCGGGGCCGATCAGGTTCTCGGCGGAGACTTCGCAGTTCTCGAAGACCAACTCGACGGTCGGGGATCCGCGGATGCCCATCTTTTTCTCATGCTTACCGACGGAAAAGCCCGGCGTGCCCTTCTGTACCACGAATGCGCTGATGCCGTTCGCGCCCTTCTCCGGATCGGTCACCGCGAAGACGCAGACGACGTCGGCGACGTCGCCGTTGGTGATGAATATCTTGGTACCGTCGAGGACATAATTCTCGCCACGTTTCACGGCGCGGGTGCGCATGGAACCGGCCGCGTCGCTGCCGCTTCCGGCTTCGGTCAACGCGTAGGCTGCGATCCATTCGCCGGAGGCGAGTTTCGGGAGATACTTCTGCTTCTGCGCTTCGTTGCCGGCGATCAAAATCGGCAGCATGCCGAGCTCTTGGACCGCGACGATCAGGGAGGACGACGCGCAGGCGCTGGCAATCAGCTCCACGACTTTGACGTAGGTCAGGAACGTGCCGCCTAGTCCGCCGTACTCGGTCGGGATCGGAATGCCAAGCAGGTCGCTCTGGGCGAAGAGCTCTTTGATGTCGCGCGGGTACTCTTGCTTCTCGTCGATCTCGGCCGCGCGAGGCGCGACCTTCTCGGCGACCAAGTCGCGGACCAGGTCCAGGATCATGGCCTCTTCGTCGGAGGCATGCGTATGCGTTGCGGTGGTCATAGCGGGGGGCTTCGGCCCGGACCAGGGTTTTGCTTGCGCCCCAGCCTATCTCGGGAGCGATGAACAAAGTCTTTGCCTCGGCCAACGAAGCCGTCGCCGATATCCCGAGCGGGGCGTCGATCGCGGTTGGTGGCTTCGGCCTCAACGGGATTCCGCATCACCTGATCTCGGCGCTCTACGACCAAGGCGCCTCGGAGTTGGCGACCGTCTCGAACAACTGTGGCGTGGATGGCTGGGGTCTAGGCGTCCTGCTCGATGCCAAGCGTATCCGCCGGACGACCGGCTCGTACGTCGGCGAGAACAAAGAGTTCGAGCGTCAGTATTTGCAGGGCGAACTCGAGGTCGAACTGGTGCCACAGGGTACGCTCGCGGAGCGTCTGCGCGCAGGCGGTTGCGGGATTCCGGGATTCTACACGCCGGCCGGCGTCGGGACGCTGGTGGCCGATGGCGGTCTGCCCTGGAGGCACAATCCGGACGGCTCGGTGAAACTCGGCTCGCCCGCCAAGGAAGTGCGTCGGTTCGGCGATCGAGACTACGTGCTCGAAGCGGGCATCGTCTGTGACTTCGCGTTGGTCCGTGCGAGTGTCGCCGATACCGAGGGCAACCTGATCTTCCACAAGGCGACGCGTAACTTCAATCCGCTCTGCGCGATGGCCGGCAAGATCACGATCGTCGAAGCCGAGGAGCTGGTCGAACCGGGTGCGATCGACCCGGAAAACGTCCACCTTCCCGGGATCTTCGTGCAG
>JALYSX010000249.1 GCA_030854585.1 Vulcanimicrobiota bacterium | reverse complement strand
GAAAAAGGCTGCGAAAAAGACCGGCGGCCGCAAGAAGGCTGCCAAGAAAGCCGCTCCGCGCAAGAAGGCCGCGAAGAAGGCCGGCGGACGTAAAAAGGCCGCCAAGAAGAAAGCCGCTCCGCGCAAGAAGGCCGCGAAGAAGGCCGGCGGACGCAAGAAGGCTGCCAAAAAGAAAGCTGCTCCGCGCAAGAAGGCCGCGAAGAAGGCCGGCGGACGTAAAAAGGCCGCCAAGAGAAAGGCTGCCCCCCGCCGCAAGAAGGCCGCTCGCAAGGGCAAAAAGTAAGCCTCTCGTAGGCGAACGGAACTGGGCGATCGTGCAAACGATCGCTCTTTTTTATGCTCTAGGGCGCGACCGGCGGCGGGTACGGCCCGAAGTTCGCGAAGTCGATCGACGGCGCGGGCGACGCCGCGCCAATCAGTCCGAACGCGCAGAGGGAGGAGGCTACGCGGGGACGGCCGCCGTGCCATTGACGATGTCGGGCGCCTGACCGTCGTGTTCTTCGACCCAATGACACGCCGTGAAATGGCCCGGCGAATACTCGGTGAACGCGGGTTCTTCGACCTTGCAGCGATCGAACGCGATCGGGCAACGGGTGTGAAAGCGGCAGCCGGCCGGCGGTTTGACGGGCGACGGGATGTCGCCGGTCAGCACGACCCGCTTGCGCTTGCGCTGGGCGGCCGGATCCGGAATGGGGATGGCCGTAAGGAGCGCCTGCGTGTACGGGTGCGTCGGCCTCTCGTAGAGATCGGCGTTGTTCGCAAGCTCGACGATCTTGCCGACGTACATGACGGCGACCCGGGTCGAGATGTGGCGGACGATCGAGAGATCGTGCGCGATGAACAGATAGGTCAGCCCGAGCTTCTCTTGCAGATCCTCGAGGAGGTTGATGACCTGCGCCTGGATCGAGACGTCGAGGGCCGAGACCGGTGCGTCGCAGACGATGAACTTGGGGTCGACCGCGAGCGCGCGGGCGATGCCGATGCGCTGGCGCTGGCCACCCGAGAACTCGTGCGGATAGCGGTTGGCGTGGTAGGGCCGCAGGCCGACCAGCTTGAGCAGTTCCTGGACCCGCGCTTCGGCCGCTTTTCCGGTCGCGATGTTGTGGATCTTCAGCGGCTCGCCGACGATGTCGCCGACGGTCATGCGCGGGTTCAGCGACGCATACGGGTCTTGGAAGATGATCTGCATCTCCTTGCGGAGTTTGCGGATCTCGCTGCGGTTCATCATCGTGACGTCGCGGCCTTCGAAGAATACTTTGCCCTTGCTGACCTCCAGCAATTTGAGGATGAGCCGTCCGATCGTCGTCTTGCCCGAACCGGACTCGCCGACCAGGCCCAGCGTCTCGCCTGCGTCGATCGTGAAGCTGACGCCGTCGACCGCCTTCACGTCGTCGATGTGGCGCGAGAGCAGACCGGCGTGGATCGGGAAGTACTTGTAGAGATCGCGTACTTCGAGAAGTGGGGGTGCGGCTGATTCGGACACTAGAGCGTCTCCGGCGGCGGCGCGACGACGGTCGCGGTAGCGGCAACGGTGGTGGTCCGCTGGTCTTTCGAACGGTCGTCGTAGAGCCAACAACGAGCGGTGTGGCCTTCGCCGAACGCGTAGACGGGCACAGGCTCGTCGCAGATCGGCATCCGGAAGTCGCAACGGGGCGCGAACGCGCAGCCCGGCGGCAGATGCAACAGATTCGGCGGCTGTCCCTTGATCGGCTCGAGGCGTCGGCGTTCGTGTTCGTCCAGCCGGGGCAGCGATGCGAGCAGGCCTTGCGTGTACGGCATCTTCGGACTTTCGAAGATCTGCTCGGCGGTGCCGTATTCGACGACGTTGCCGCCGTACATCACGAGCACGTCTTTGCACGTCTCGGCCACGACGCCGAGGTCGTGGGTGATCAGGATGATGGCGGTCCCCGTCTCGGCCTGCATTTCGTTCATCAGTTCCAGGATCTGGGCCTGAATGGTGACGTCGAGCGCGGTCGTGGGCTCGTCGGCGATCAGGAGTTGCGGGTCGCACGAGAGCGCCATCGCGATCATCACGCGCTGACGCATGCCGCCCGAGAACTGGTGCGGATAGTCGTTGATGCGCGATTCGGGCGAAGGGATGCGGACCTTCTTGAGCATCTCGATCGTCTTCTCGCGGGCCTCGGCTTTGTTCATGCCGAGGTGCAGGCGGACCGCTTCGGCTATCTGCTCGCCGATCGACAGGACCGGGTTGAGCGACGTCATCGGGTCCTGGAAGATCATCGCGATCTTATGACCGCGGATCTTGCGCATCTCCGCTTCGCTCAACTTCGTCAGATCCGCGCCGTCGAAGAAGATGCCGTCGCTGGTGACGGTCGCGTTGCCCGTGAGCAAGCGCATGATCGAGAGCGATGTGACGGACTTGCCCGAGCCGGATTCGCCGACGATGCCGAGCGTCTGTCCGGCGTCGAGCTGAAACGAAAGCCCGTCGACGGCCGTTACCGGACCGTCTTCGGTGCGAAACGTGGTGCGCAGATTCCGAACGTCGAGCAACGCCATGCGCGCGGTCTGCCTAGATTCCTGTCAGCGACAGGATGACGAATGCGACGACGAACACGCCGGCGACGAATCCGGTCACGCGCTTGAGCTGTTCTTCCGCGCCCGGACGTCCCTTGTAGGCCGACTCGACGCGACCGCCGATCGAGCCCGAGAGCCCTTCTTGTTTGGTCGTCTGGATCGCGAGCAACACGATCAGCGCGATGGCGGCGGCGATGCCGATACCGGCGATCGAGTGCGTCAGCCAGCCGGCGTGGATCTGAAACCACCCGAGCGTCTGGGTCGCCGCGACGGGCGCGACGTTCGTGTTGGCGGCAGCGGGATTTACCGGGACGCTCGTTGCGATCGTCACTGGAAGTTTGGCGGCAGCGGCCGCGGCGAGCAAAACGGGCATCACGTTGTCGGGGTCTCCATAGTCAGCAAAAACGCGGGGATTGTATCACGGACGGACGGGTGCGACAAGCGCGCGCGCGACCCGTTCCGCCAAGCCTTGGCCGGAGAGGCCGATCTGCGCCCGCTGCTTCACCTGGGCACCGTGCTGGACCAGCTCGTCCGGGACGCCGATTCGCTCGACGGCCACGGGGAGCCCCCGGTCCGAGACCACCTCTACGACCGCCGAACCGAAGCCGCCTGCGAGGGCATGCTCTTCTAAGGTAAGGAGCCGATCGTGGCCGGCAGCCAAACGCTCGATCAGTTCGAGGTCCAGGGGCTTGGCGAAGCGGGCATTGACCACGGTCGGGAGGCTTGCCAGAGCGGGCGGACCCCACTCGCCGCTGGCCAGCAAATCGTAGGCGTCGAGCGCCAGATCGACCGTATTGCCAAAGGCCAGAATCGCGACCCCGGCGCCCTCGCGGAGCACCTCGGCCTTGCCGCGCCGGATGGGCGCGACCGGATCCTGGTGCCGCCCCGAAGTCGAGCCGCGAGGATAGCGGATCGCGGCCGGGCCGTCGAGCGTGAGCGCGAACTCCAGCATCGGCAGCAGTTCGGCTTCGTTGCGCGGCGCGAGCACGGTCATGTTCGGGAGCGTGCGCAGATACGCGATGTCGTAGAGCCCCATGTGCGTCGGGCCGTCGTCGCCCACGAAGCCGGCGCGATCGATGCAGAACACCACGGGCAGGTTTTGTACGCAGACGTCGTGCACGATCTGATCGTAGGCGCGTTGCAAGAACGTCGAATAGATCGCACAGACCGGGCGCAGGCCGGCCGAGGCGGCGCCGGCCGCAAAACAGACGGCGTGCGCTTCGGCGATACCGACGTCGCGATAGCGCTGCGGAAACGCCTTCGCGAACGCCGAGAGCTTCGTACCATCCGGCATCGCTGCGGTGATGCCGATCACGCGCGGATCCTTCTCCGCTACCACGTTCATGGCCGCGCCGAACGCCTCCGCGAAGGTCGCCGCACCGCCGCGCGCTTCGAGCTTTCCGTTCTCGACGTCGAACGCGCCGCAACCGTGAAACGTGCGCGCGTCGTGTTCGGCCGGCTCGTAGCCCTTGCCCTTGACGGTGCGCACGTGCAAGAGCACGGGGCCTGCAAATCGCTTCGCCGTCTGCAGGGCATCGATGAGTGCGTCTATGTTGTGTCCGTCCACCGGTCCGACGTAGCGAAAGCCCAATTCTTCAAAGATTACGGCCGTTTTCTCGGCGGGAGAGACGAACCGCATGGCCGCGACCTCGGCCGTTTCGAGCGCTTTTTTGGCCGTTCCGCCGAACGGCAGCCGGTCCAAGACGTCCTTCGCGCGTTCGCGCGCGAAGTTGGCGAACGGCTTGCTGCGCAACACCGAAAGGTACGACGCGATCGAACCGACGTTGGGCGCGATCGACATCTCGTTGTCGTTGAGCACGACCACCAGATTGGTCGGGAGCGCACCCGCATTATTGAGCGCTTCGTACGCGAGACCGCCGGTGAGGGCGCCGTCGCCGAGGACCGCGACGATCGTCTCGCGGCCGCCGCGCAGATCGCGTGCGACTGCCATACCGAGCGCCGCCGAGACCGACGTGGAGGCGTGGCCGGCGC
>JALYSX010000230.1 GCA_030854585.1 Vulcanimicrobiota bacterium | reverse complement strand
ATCCTAGCGCGGCCTTGGCGGAGCGCGGAGTGGATGTGGGCGCTCGGAGGCGGAGCAGTCGAGGTGGCGATCGGAGCGACGCCGCTCTCGTCGGCGGCGGCAGCGATTCGCGGCGGCGCCGACGTCTATGCGTTTCTGATCGGCGTCTTGGCCCTCTCCGAGGTGGCCCGGACCCAGGGCCTCTTTGATTGGCTGGCCGGGCGTGCAGGCGTACTCGCCGGCGGTTCGCGTGCCCGCGCACTCGCGCTCTGTTACGGCCTCGGCGTTCTGGTCACGGCGACGCTCTCGAACGACACGGCCATCATCCTTCTCACGCCGGCCGCGCTGGCTCTCGGTCGCAGACTCGGCGGCTCGCCGCTGCCCTATCTGTTCGCGTGCGCGTTCGTAGCCAATGCGGCTTCGTTCATGTTGCCGACGGGGAATCCGGCGAACCTACTGCTGTACGGGGCGAAGCTTCCAGCCCTCGTCCCCTGGGTGGCCGCATACGGTGCCGCCGGACTTGCAGCGACCGCGCTGACCTATGTCCTCGTGGCGTGGAGTTGGCGCCGCGACCTTGCCGCGCCGGTGACGCTTGCGGCCGATCGCGCTCACTTGTCCACTGGCGGTCGAGTCGCACTCTGGCTGCTCGGCGGCTCCGCCATCGCACTCGTTCTCACGAGCGCACTCGGTGGGTCGCTCGGCATCACGGCCCTCGTTTGCGCTGCGGTCGCGTGCTTCATCCTCGCCGTTCGCGATCGCGGCGTCACGGTCGCGGTGCTGAGAGGTACCGCCTGGGGCGTCGTGCCGCTGGTCGCGGGACTCTTGGTCGTCGTGGCTGCTCTGGAACGCGCCGGCGCTACCGGTCTTGCCGCGCGCGCGCTCGATGCCGCTTGCACCCTTCCGCCATGGCTCGGCCGCGAGGTCGCCGGATTGACGACGATGCTCCTCGCGAACGGCGCGAACAATCTCCCGGTCGCGGTCTTCGCCGCACGCGCGTTCGCGGCGACCGGCTCAAATCCGCTCGCGCATGCGGTACTGGTCGGCATCGACCTCGGTCCGAATCTCTCGGTGACCGGCTCGCTTGCGACGCTCCTCTGGTTGATCGTACTCCGCCGCGAAGGCATCACGATAACGCCGCTCCAGTTCTTCTTCCGCGGAGCGCTCGTGACGTTACCCGCGCTCGTGGTCGCCTTACTCCTCGCGCGCTAGCGTGTGCGGATCACCGTGCTCGCATATGAGTGAGGTACTTTGTTGGAATCGTGGCGAAAGTGGGTATCACCCTCGTATGGAGGTACTACGATGAAATGTAAAGGTCCAGACTGCCAATGCACGGTCGAGTCCGGCGAGCATTGTGCTGACGAATGCAAAACGGCGGATGGCCACGGCCACTGCCATTGTGGCCACGCGGAGTGCAAGTAGCCAACTCTTCTACGTAGCCCGATGCCAGTCCACCGGTGATGTCTTCTAAATATCACCGGTGTTCTCATTTGTAGTGATACGCTCCGGGGTGTTGTCGATAGCGCGGCCTTGAACACAGTGGCGGAAGACGTCAATACCCGCTTGCAACTCGCCATTTCCGATGCGGCATAAACAGATATCCCCGCGCCGATCCCGATGATCGGCGATCGGTAGCGCTTTCGTCGCGTGCCAGTCGCGCGTGACGACGAGCCAGAACGCGAGGCCCGCATACGGACCGTAACGCTTGAACGCGCGAACGATGGTCGCGTCCTTCGCACTCCGCTTTCCGCTTAGACGCAAGTAGGTCGGGCGCGTCCACGAATCGAGGATCAGACGGTGGTGGCGGCCGAGGAGTTGCATCGCGTGAGCGGCGGCGTACGGTCCGACGCCCGGTAACGCGAGGAGCCGTTCCTCGCACGCATCATCTGCCACGCCGAGCTGCGGGCGAAGCGCTTCCAAATCCAACTCCCGGCGCGCGACCGAGCGCGCCAGGTCGCGCAAGTACGCGCCGCGATAACCGGATCGCGCGACATCCCGATACCAGCTCTCCTTCGCTCGGGCCATCTGCTCCGGACTCGGGAACGCGCCCCCACCGAGATCGTCGACGAGTGCGGAGACCATGCGGATCGTTCCCGACCACGCGCAGTTCGTCGTGCAGATCGTTTTGATGACGTCTTCGAAGACGGTCGGACTTGCGAGCAGACGGCCCGCCCCCACCGTCGTCCAGTCGAGTTGCACATCCCCGCGCGCGATCGCATAGAACGGCGCGAGGTCGTCGTCCAACCGGAACATCCGCCGGACTCGCGCAAGCACTTCTTCCGCGGCCCGCTTGGACGGCTTACGCGACGCCTCGACCATCAACTCGCCGTCACCGGCTCGCAGGGTGACCGGAAGCACGGCGTCCTCGACGCGCAGTGCGATGCGATACGCACCGTCGTCGCTCGGTAGCGACGGCCGCAGCAACGCAAGTCCGTGCGATGAAATCGTATGTGCGAACGAGACGGGTTCGCCGCCCGCGCCGATCAAGCGCAGCGAGCCGAGCGCGACCATGCTAGGCCGTGTAGGAGATGTTGACGGCGAAGCCCTCGGCTTCGGCTCGGAAGATGACGCCATAGACCGCATCGAGTTCTTCTTCGATCGCGGCGATCTCACGCGGGCTCACACTGAAGCGGGCGGCGTTCGCCCACAAGATGCTGTGCGCGCGTTCGAACGCCGAACGAAGGCGCTGGGGCGTGGCTTCGAGCGTCGCCCAGTCCAGGTGACCGCGTGGGGGAACCAAGCGCCAGCCGCGGCCCGATAGAGGACCGCCTTCGTCGGCATCGCCGTCGAACGCGTGAGGGATCGCCGCGAGGATGTTCAGCGCCTCCTGATCGGAGTTCGGCAATGCCAGGCCCATTTCGGCGAGGCGCAAGATATACCGAAAGAACGATGCGTTGCCGACGGTGTAGGCACCGGCCGGCGA
>JALYSX010000225.1 GCA_030854585.1 Vulcanimicrobiota bacterium | reverse complement strand
CCGGGCGAGAGCATCGTCTCCGGGGACGCGGCCAGCCACTTGCCCGACGCCCGAGAGCGCATCGGCAAAACCGAGCGCGCGGCCGCGAGAATTTAGCGGCGGCGGACCCTTGACGAATACACCATCCGCGGCTTGGGCGCTTCGACGCTCGCTTCGGGGAGGAGCGGATTGACCGAGCGCTCGATACGTTTGCCGATGATGTACTCGATGCGCCGGATCAGCGGTTCTTCATCGTCAGCAGCAAACGTGATCGCATCCCCGGTGGCCTGAGCGCGCGCCGTGCGGCCGACGCGATGCACGTAATCCTCGGCGGCCAACGGGACGTCGAAGTTCACGACGTGCCCGAGTTGGTGGATGTCGATGCCGCGAGCGGCGATATCGGTTGCGACGAGGACGCGGACCCGGCCGCTTTTGATGTACCCGAGCGCGCGTTCGCGTTGCCCCTGCGAGCGGTCGCCGTGCATCAGCGCGACCTGGATATTCGCCTTTTGGAGCGCGATTGCGAGTCGGTTGGCTCGCGCCTTGGTGCGGGTGAATGCGATCGCGGACGAGATGGTATCGTCTTTGAGCAGTTCGATGAAGAGCGCCGTCTTGAGTTCTTGGGGAACGGCGTAGAGCGTCTGGGTCAGCGTCTCGACGTTCCGCGCCTCGAGCGCGAGCTCCACGCGGACAGGGTCCACGAGGAAGTCACGCACCAGGCCGTCGACCGCCGGCGGCATTGTGGCGGAGAAGAAGAGAATCTGCTGGATCGTCTCGATGCGGTCGAGAATGCGGCGGACGATCGGTAGGAACCCGATATCCAGCATGCGATCGGCTTCGTCCAATACGACGGTCGTCACGTGAGCAAGTGGCGCTTTGCCGCTCTGCATATGATCCCAGAGGCGGCCCGGTGTTGCGACGACGATATCGGCGCCCGTGCGGAGCGCGGTGATCTGCGGGCCGGCTGCGACACCGCCGTAGACGGGGGCGACGCGGATGTCGGTATGCTTCGCGAGGAGGCGTAGGTGGGCGCAGATCTGTTCGGCGAGTTCGCGCGTCGGCGCGAGGACCAACGCACGGGTTTTACCGCGCGGTAGGTCGAGCAACGCTTCGAGGATCGGCAGACCGAAGGCGGCGGACTTGCCGCTCCCGGTTTGGGCGCTCGCGAGCACGTCGCGCCCTTCCAGGGCCGGCGGGATGGCCTGGACTTGGACGGGCGTGGGAGCGGTGAATTGCATGTCGGCGAGGGCGTGTAAGAGCGCCGGCTTCAGGCCGAGGTCTTCGAAAGTAGAGATTTCCGGTCGTCTTTACGAGTGCGCGCGAGGTCGATCACATTCGAAAGATCGCGCAGGGTGGAGACAAATGTCGCACATTCGGCCCTATCCGCCTACGACGGAGGTCGCCGGGCGGGCATACTTCACCCCGACGCCCGAGAATCATCGGCAAAACCGAGCGACGCCATCAAGTGATCCTCGGCATCGGCATCACGTGATGCGTCGAGTTCGCTTCGAGCCCACCGTCGTCGATGTTGAAGTCGAGCGTTTGCAAGCCGGTCGCACCCATTTGACAAGGGGTAACGCAGGCGCCGGGTCCGTCCCGGCTGAAGATTTCTCCGTGAGCTCTACAGCGGAAAAGCGGACCGATGTCGTCGTCGTTGGGGCCGGGATTATGAGTGCGACTTTTGCCGCTCTCCTGAAAGAACTGCAGCCCGACCTGACCATCGCGCTCTACGAGGGGCTCGAGGGACCGGCCGAAGAGAGCAGCAGCGCATACAACAACGCCGGGACCGGGCACGCCGCATACTGCGAACTGAACTATACGCCTGCGGGCGCCGACGGCACGGTCGAGATCAAGCGGGCGCTGGTCGTCAACACGGAGTTCGACCTCTCGCGCCAGTTCTGGGCGCATCTGGTCCGCACCGGCGCGATCGCATCGCCCGAATCGTTCATCCACGACGTGCCGCACATCAGTCTCGTGCGCGGCGTCGCCGACGTCGCATTTCTGAAAGCGCGTTACGCCGCGATGAGCGCGCACCATTGCTTTCGCGGCATGGAGTACGCGGACGACGCGAAGATGCTCGCCGAGTGGATGCCACTCGTGATGGCCAAACGCGATCCGAGCGACGTGATCGCCGCCACCCGTATGATGACCGGCACCGACGTCGACTACGGTGCGCTCGCGCGCAACATGATCGGACACCTGCAGAAGCAGACCGGGTTCTCCGCATATTATTCGACCCGAGTCACCAACCTCAAGCGCGACGGCGCGCGCTGGAACGTCAGCGTCAAGAACGTGAAGACCGG
>JALYSX010000190.1 GCA_030854585.1 Vulcanimicrobiota bacterium | reverse complement strand
GATCACGGTCACATAGATCAGCGTGTCCTTGACGAACGCGATCATCGCCGGCGCTCGCAGGCCGCTGGTATACGTATACGCGGCCAGGATCACGAACGCGACCACGAGCGCGACGAAGCCGCCGCCGGCGCCGAACGCGCCTCCGATCTGGGAGAAGACCGTCTTCATGCCGATCAACTGCAGCGCGATGTACGGCAGCGCCGCGATCACGCCGGTCACGGCGATCGCGATCTCCAGCGTCCGGTCGCCGTAGCGATCGCGCACGAAGTCGGCACTGGTGATATAGCCGCGCTTCTTGGCGACCGTCCAGAAGCGCGCGAGCAAGATGAAGACGACCGGATAGGCGATGGTCGCATACGGTACCGCGAAGAACCCGAGCGCGCCCGCGCCGTAGACCAGCGCCGGCACGGCGACGAAGGTGTAGGCCGTGTAGAGGTCGCCGCCGAGCAAGAACCACGAGACGAGCGTGCCGAAGCGGCGCCCGCCGAGCGCCCACTCTTCGAAGTTCGAGAGGTTCGCGTGCCCCCAGCCGGCCGCCACGAACCCGAGCACGGTCACCCCGATCACTAGGGCGAGGAAGATGATCGTGCCGCTAGACATTCCTCGTATCCCGCGTCATCAGTAGGACGAAGCCCAGCAGCAATGAGGTGAGCATCACCCAGAGCAGCTGATACCAATAGAAGAACGGCATTCCATAGAACGCCGGATCGATGTGGTTGTAGAACGGCGGCCAGAGCGTCGCGACGAACGGCGCGAGCAATAGCCAGTACCAGGCGCGTTTCTTCATCGCCGCTACCTTTCTACGCCGAAGGCTCTCCAACTCCAGAGCGCGGCGAGCGACATCTTGCCGAGCAGGTTCGAGACCAGCATCCCGCCCAGGCAGACGACGGCGCCGAGGATCTGGTGGCCTTCGAACCGGGCATGCAAGATCGGAATCGAGAGCACGCCGGCGATCACCGGGGTGAGAAACGAGAAGAGCGAGACGCGCCCCGCGCCGAGAAGACCGATGCCCCAACTCCAGACCGGATACGTCAGCATGATCGGGAAGAAGACCGCGAAAGCGAACGCGCCCCACGAACCCGGCGAGATCGCCGCGAAATTCGTATGAGCGATCGCGCCGATGCCGCTCGGCACGATCATCAGGGTGCCGATCCCCATTGTGATCGCGAGCAGATTGAGCGGTGTGTAGCGATCGAGCAGCTTCGCACTCAGCACGTTGTAGCCCGCAAAGATCGCGGCGGCCGCGAACGTCAGCGCATCGCCGATGCGAAAGGTCGCATTTCCGGAGAAGAAGCCCTCGAAGATCGCGACGCCCGCGAGCGCGAAGCCGGCGCCGAGCCATCGCCCCGAGCGGACCGTTTCGTGACCGCCGATCGCCAGGATCGCAAGCGTGAAGATCGGTGCGAACGAACCGAGCAACGCGGATGCGAACGGCGTGGTGTTCGCGAGGCCGAGTACCCAGAGATATTGATAGATCCCATACCCGCAGGCCGCGCAGCCGATCAACAGCGGGAGATCGCGTTTTTCGAGATGCAGCTTCCCGCCCGTCATCCTCAAGAGCAGCAATGCGAGCGGCGTCATGATCAGAAACCGTAGCGACATGAACGCAAGCGGGTCGATCTCCGTCAGCGCATGTTTGATCAGGACGGTGTTCAGTCCCCAACAGAACACGACATAAAATAGTCCTACATAGACGAGCACGCGCGACTTCACGATGTGCGGTATTCGATGCAAGATACCGGATGTCGTGCAGACATTTCTCCAAAACGACGACGTGACACGCACTCTTCGCCCACGGCCGGATCTCGTCGCGGCGGATATGGTACGACGGCGCCGATCGCTTGAGCCGGGGACGCTATACACTGCACCTGCTCGATTTCCGGGAACTGCGGTCGCTCCGATCTACGCGCGTCGGTCGATGCGCCCGTCACGCTGGTCGGCCACTCGATGGGCGGAAAGTTGGCACAGTACACCGCCGCTGAGCGGCCGGCCAATCTGGAACGCCTGATCCTGATCGCCCCGGGAGCGCGCGGCGCTGGACCGGCTGGTACGACTGCGGGCGGGATGCCGCGTTCCTCGAACGGCTCGCGCAGATCGACGTCTCGACCCTGGCCATCGCCGGCGACCGGGACTCGCTCGCGCCTCCGAGCCGGATCAAGCGGGACGTCGCCGAGGCGATTCCGGGATGCCTGTTCGTGGTCTAGGCACCGGCCACAACATTCCGGTGGAGCGTCGACGAGGTCGCGGGGCTCGTTGCCGCTTCGTCGTCCCAGGTCCGGGATAGGCCGTAAGACGGAAGTAGCAGCCCGCCCCTGCGACGAAAGGGCGTAGCAAGCGGCGGAGCGGTTGGCTCTGGTTTTGCGCTTGGCCCGTATCGTTCGGTACACATCAACGGCACTAAGGAGATT
>JALYSX010000287.1 GCA_030854585.1 Vulcanimicrobiota bacterium | reverse complement strand
ATCTGGTACGGCACTCATCCGCAGCAGCAGAGCCAAGTCCAAACGGCCGCGAACGTCGCGAGTTCGTCGAAGACACCGCCACCCATCAAGCTCGCGGTCGGCATGAAGGCACCCGAGTTCGCCGCCTCCACCACCGCCGGGCCGTTCGACTTGGCGAAGGCGACGAAGTCCGTGTTCTTGGAAGTCTTCGCGACCTGGTGCCCGCACTGCCAGCGTGAGACGCAGGTGCTCGACAAGCTCTTCGCGCTCTACGGTAAGCGGATCACATTCGTCGCGGTCTCGGGGAGCGATCTCGGGATGGATGGCAGCAAGCCCGCATCGCAGCAAGACGTGCTCGATTTTGCGCAGCGGTTCCAGGTGAAATATCCGATCGCGTACGACGGTCAGGAGACCGTCATGGGCCTCTACGATCAGGGCGGCTATCCGACGATGCTCATCATCGGCAAGGACAAGACGATCAAATATGCGACGAGCGGCGAGATGGCGTATGCAGATCTCGCCGCCCAGATCGAAAAGGTCGTGAAGTAGCCGAGCCTACTCGTTCGGCGGGAAAGTGTAGTTCGGGGGCGGGACGAGCGGCTTGCCGACTTCGAGCGTGATCTGTTGGTGGGCCGTGAGCGGGATCGCTTTCAGATCGCCGTCGTACTTGGTGCCGTTCACGTAGGCCGTGAGCGGCCCGACGTAGCGTGCGACCTGCGTCTTTGTGAGGGTCTCGCCCCAGATGTCGAAGAGCAGGCCGAGCGTATACGGGCCGCCGTCGGGCGCCGTGAAATCGGGTGCTTCGACGTGGATCAGTCCGCTCGCGTCGTGGGTGTGCGTCCAATAGAGACACGCGCCTGTCTGCGGGAAGCCGATGTTGGCCGGTACTTGCAACTGCACGCCCTTCACGAAGAGCGTGAGGTGCGCGTGCACGTGCAAGGTCACCCCCTCGGCGGTCTCGCACTTGACGCCGTGCACCGGTTGACCGTTGCCCGCATCCGGATTGTCGCCGCGTGCGAACGCCGGCTTGCCGATACCGATACCATCGACGATCTGGACGGCCTTCGCTTTTGCATTCGGGCCGGGCGTCGGCGTCGCGTTGGCGATGGCAAGCTTCGCGTTCAGATCGGTGGTCGTCTTCCAATTGAAGATACCGAACGCGGCGAAGATCAAAACGATGGCAACGCCGATACCGATGTAGACGGCCGTCATCGGGTCGCGTTGACCCTTCGGCGTCGGGGCGTGGTGGGTCCCGTGGCGGCGGGCGGTGCGGGTGGGTTGGCTCATGCGCTCCTCTGCGGAATGGCGGCTGCCGGCGTACGTTCGTCGAGCCGGCGGTCGGGGATGAGATAGTCGGTGACGTACTCGGTCACCGCTTGATCGAGCGGGGTGATCGACGCGTCGTAGCCGCTTTCGCGGATGCGCTCGATGCGCGCGCAGGTGGAATATTGATACTTGCCGCGCAGGCTCTCCGGCATGTCGATGAACTCGATGCGCTCCGTCACGCCCATCGCGCGGAAGATCGGGCGGACGAGTTCGAGCCATGTGTGCGGCGTGCCGGAGCCGACGTTCACCAGGCCGCCGGTTCCGCTCTGTGCCAAGTGCACGGTCATCTCGGCCGCATCTTTGACGTAGAGAAAGTCGCGTTCTTGCTCGCCGTCGGCGAACTCTGGGCGGTAGCTCTTGAAGAGCCTGATGCTGCCGCCGGTGACGATCTGGCCGAAGGCTTTGTGGACGATGCTACGCATGTCGGCCTTGTGCTGTTCGTTCGGGCCGAAGATGTTGAAGTATTTCACGCCGCAGAGCGAGTCGCTCCAGCCGTTGCGAGCCGCATATAGATCGAACAGATGCTTCGAATACGCGTACATGTTGAGCGGGCGCAGGGTCGCAAGTTCGCACTCGTCGGAGAGGTTCGCTTCGAGCGCTCCGTAGGTCGCGGCCGAAGAGGCGTAGACCATGCGCACGCCGCGCTCGATCGCCCAGCCGGCGAGGCGCTTGGTGTACTCGTAGTTGTTGCGGATCAGATAGTCGGCGTCGGCCTCGGTGGTCGAGGAGCAGGCGCCGAGGTGGAAGATCGCCCGGACGTCCGCGAACGCGCCCGCGTCGTCGAGGATATGCAACTCGAAATCGTCCGCGTCGAGATAGTCCGCGAACCGGAGCGGGACCAGATTCTTCCACTTCTCGGTCGTGTCGAGCCGGTCGACGACCAGAATGTCATCGATTCCCCGCCGATTGAGTGCCCAGATGATCGCGCTGCCGATAAGGCCGGCGCCGCCGGTTACGACGATCCGGCCGCGTGAGAGGTCGTGCATGAGCCGAGATAGTTAGTCGCAGGCGTCCCAAAACCCGGCCCGCTTGCGCCTCGATAGGAAATGAGAACGGTTCGCAAATAGTTTCACTGCCATACCCTCTCGGTCCGACTCAAACAAGACGGAAAGGCTGAAACCGGGGCCGGGTCGGCCCGGTTGATGGTTGGGCCCCCCGGAACCGAGGTTATCGACCGATGTATGCCCGTTTGCCCCTGGAAAATGCCGATACCGTGAGCCTGGTTTGCGCGCTGCTCGCTCGCTTTCCCGAGGTCGCCTCGTTGCGCTCGTCTCCGGCCGAGGGGACGGTCAAGCTGACCTTCGCCGTGAAGGCGCGCTTGGACAAAGCCGCGCAGACGGCGCTCGGCGAGACGATCGCCGACCACATCGACGGCTTCCTGATGCTCGCTAGGGACGAGGCGAGTACCCTCAAGCTCGAGTGCGAGACGGATCGATCGATGGCGTTCGTCCATCTCACCCGCGACCTCGACTCGTTCACCAAGGACGAACTCGAGATGCTGGTCGCGCTCTTCGCCCAGCGCTTCGGCGACGCGTTGGTCCACAATCCGGTCCCGGACGACGAGGCCGACGCCGACCCGGCGATCGCCGACGAGATCGCGGCCTACGCGATCGAAGCGCTCCGCGACCCGACCCAATCGAAGAGTTTGGTCGGTTTTCGCGAAGAGAAGCGCGTGCTCGTATACTTCTTGAAGTCGCGGAAAAAAGCGAAGGCGGCGCGCCGCTGAAGCCGCTCGTCATCCTCCTGATCGGCGACGTCGTCGGCTCGCCCGGTCGCGAAGTGCTCAAGCGCTGCGTTCCGATGATCCGGGATCAATACGGCGTCCACGGCTGCATCGCCAACGGCGAGAACGCCGCCGGCGGATTCGGACTCACGGCCCAGACCGCGGACGAGATGTTCGCGGACGGGGTCGACTTCATCACGTCGGGCAATCACATCTACGACAAGCGCGATTTCAAGAACTACTTGGAGTCGTCGGGCCGCGTCATCCGTCCGGCCAACTATCCGCCCTCGGCTCCCGGCCGCGGCTACGGCTTCTTCGAAGCGGACGGCGTGACCGTCGGCGTGCTCAACCTGATGGGCCGCACCTTCATGCCGCCGGTCGACGATCCGTTCCGGGCCGCCGACGATGCGGTCGGCGCGCTGCGCGAACGCACCCACATCGCGATCCTGGACATGCACGCCGAAGCGACCTCGGAGAAGGTCGGCATCGCGCGCTATCTCGACGGGCGCGTCTCGGCGATCTACGGCACGCACACCCACGTGCAGACGGCCGACGAACACATCCTTCCGGGCGGTACCGCCTACATCAGCGACGTCGGCATGACCGGCCCGAGCGAGGGCGTGATCGGCATGGATCAGACCGCCGTGTTGGACCGCTTTACGGTAGGCATCGCGGATCGCTTCTCGGTGCAGAAGACCGGCCCCAAGCAGTTCTGCGCGGCGGTCGTCACGATCGACCGCGAGACCGGCCTTGCGACCGATATCAAGCGCGTCTTCCAAAGGAATCTTGCATGATCGTCGACTTTCACTCGCACACGCGCGAGAGCGACGGCAGCCTCGAACCGCAGGCGCTGGTCGACCTGATGGCCGAGCGCAAGGTCGAGGTCTTCGCGATCAGCGATCACGATTCTCTCGGCGCATTCGGACGCTTCCAAGCGCCGGCGGGCGCGCGCGTGATCACCGGCATCGAGATCAACACGACCTGGCGTGGCAACGAAGTGCACGTGCTCGGGTACGGCGTCGGGCTCGACGATCCGACCTTCGCCGAGTTGATCGAACGCAATCGCCGTTCACGGCGCGAGCGCATGGAACGGATCGTGCAGAACCTGCGCGTCGCCGGCTACGGCGTCTCGATGGAAGACGTCGAGCGCGAGGCGGACAGCGGCGCGGCGCTCGGTCGGCCGCACGTCGGCAAGGCGTTGATCACGAAGGGCTACTTCAGCGATATCAACAGTGCGTTCAAGACCGCGCTCTCGCGCGGAGGCCCGGGTTACATGCCGCAGACGTACATCACGCCCGCGCAGTCGATCGCCGCGATCCACGCTGCCGACGGGGTCGCGGTGCTCGCCCACCCCGGACGGCTCAAAGACGAAGCGATCATCGACGAGATGGTCGGCCACGGTCTCGACGGGCTCGAGGTCTTCTATCCGCGCCACGACGCCGAAGATGTCGCGCGCTATCGCGCGGTCTGCGCGAAGCACGACCTGGTGATGACCGCGGGTTCGGACTTCCACGACATCCGCTACAACACCGGCGGCGTCGGCATGGAGGTCGCCGAGAGCGATATCGCGCCGTTCCTGGAACGGGTCTCGACGACTAGCCGATAGCGCGGCGGACCTGCTGGAGCAGGGCCGCGCTTTCGCGTTCGAGCCGGGCGAGGCGTTTGGCTTGCGCCTCGACCATGACGGGATCGCGCATGAAGCGGTGATTGATCCGGACGTTATAAGCGCATGCGGCGATTGCGGCCGCGCCGAACTCGGCCGCGCAACCGAGGTCGCTCTCGAGATTGCGGTTGCCGAACTCCAGTCCGCGCGCTGCGAGCCGGATGACTTCGAGCGCCAGATGGGCGGCGTGGAGCGGCGCCTCGGCGGCGTGTCGCAGAGCCAAGGCCATCGCCCTCGCGCGGGTATCTCCCTTGGGCATCGCTTGCACCTCGACGACCCGCTCGAAGGCGGCCTCGTCGCGGTGGCGCGCGGCCAGCAGTTCGGTCCGGAGGCCGTCGGCCTGGACGATCAGCCGGCCGGCCAGGCTGGCCGAAGCCGAGCTGTTTTGGCAGATCCGGGCGACCATCGCCACCAGGGCCGCCCCTGAGGCGGCGACCAGGGTTGCGGCGCTTCCGCCTCCTGGGGTTGGCGCCTTCGAGGCCAATCGTGTTAAATAGTCGTCGTAACTCTCCACGCCGCTACTTTATCGCTGGCGGGGGGTAGACGCCTGGTGCAGAATCCGTCTGTAGCCCCAATTCTTAGGAGACTGA
>JALYSX010000125.1 GCA_030854585.1 Vulcanimicrobiota bacterium | reverse complement strand
ACCGTGATGGTCGTGCCCTGGCCGACGGCGGAGACGGGCGGGCCGTACATGGCGTTGGCGGTCGGAGAAGGCGCCGTGTAGGTGCCCGGGGTGGTGACCCGGAGGGTGTACCGGATCGTGAGAGGGCTGCCCGGGTAGAGCCGATCGGCGAAGAACGCGGCGTGATCGTCCAGGATCTGGACCCCGCTCCAAGACTGAGAAGCCGCTTGGCCTTGCTCGTCCTGGTGCTCGGCCCCGGCCGGGAACGGGTCCTCGACCAGCACGTACTGAACGTCTTCACGGGTCTGGACGGTCACCGTGACCTTGATCTCGTCACCGACCCGCCACGGACCCGGATGGCCGGCGTCGTACTTCCGGTCGATCGAAAATTCCGGCGCCTTGGCGAAGAGGCGCGAGAGAAGTCCGCGGTCTGCGTCGCTCGCACTCGTCGCGCTGGGGGGAACGTAGCGCACTGCGTCGCTCGCCCAGTAGAGCGAACCCACGCCGGTCCGTTCGAACGTGATGGAGGCGCCGTTACGGACGCTCGCGGGCGGAATCAGGATCTGTGCGTCGGCGGCATCCAGGATCGGCGTCGTCACGTGAAGCGCGCGAACTTCCTTTCCATCGACCAAGACGCGGATCGTCTCGTCGGGATGGAACTCGCTCGCATCCGGATTGGTCGCTTCGGCCAACGCGTAGATGGCGGCAGCCGTATCTTTGGTCGTGTACCACCAGTTGCCACGCCGCTCCGCCCGCAGAAAGTTGACGACGCGCACGACCGTAGGCGAGTTCGGTGCTAGAGCCGCTTCCAAGCGGAGCGCGTAGGCAGTTGTCTCGATCGGATCGTCTTCCCACGCGTAGTGCCACGTGTCGCCGCGCCAGAACGTGTAGTCGCCGTCGTTCACCGCGCGCGTGTCGAGTGCCGCGAGGAGCGAACGCGCGGCGGTGTCGTTACCGAGCTGATGTTCGGCGAGACCCAGTACCGCAAGCGCGTAGGGATTGAGTTGCTTGGCATGTGCGAGGGTCTGGGCGAACCAGGTCGCGGCTTCGCCCTTGGCCTTCGCGGGCGACGCGTCGGCGAGCGCGTAGAGCATGAAGGCGCGCGTATTCCATTCCGACCCGGGCTGCGCTCCACCCCAGAAGCGCAAGGTGTGGCTATTCGTACTCTGCAGTTGCTCGATCAAGCTGGCGACGCCGCGATCGTACATCGAGTCCGCGACGACGTAGCCGCCCTTGCGAAATTCCGCGAGACCGTAGAGCGCGTAGGCGGTCATGTAGGGATGTCCGGTGTCGTTCTCCCACCAGCCCCACGAGCCGTCGGAGTGCTGGAGCTGCCCGAGCCGCGCGATCGCATTCGCCACGATCTGTGCGGTCGAGATGTCGCTCGGAGCCGTCAGGTTTCCGCGCTTGAGGACCCTGTCGATGAAGATAGCCGGCAACGCCGCCGACATCGTCTGCTCGGTGCAATAGTACGGATAGACGTCGAGCAGACGTAGGTTCTGCACCAGCTCCGCGACGATGCTCGGCGAGAGCGTGACGGTGACGTCGCCGCCGACGTAGCCTCCGGGCAGCGCGACCGCGAGCGAGTCGTTCTGCGGGAGCATGCCGGCACCTCGGACGTGCTCCGCCGCCGTGCCCGCTAGCAACGGCAACGGACGTCGCATGGCATCGCTACGTTCGCCGTCGCTCCCCGAGAGCGTCAGCAGCACGTCGCCGACGCCGGGCGCTTTCACCGGCCACGAGATATCGGCGCTGTTGTTCGCATCGAGATGAAGCAGAGCGTCGAAGGTCCCGAGGCCCATTCCGCCGGTATCGAGTTTCATGGTCACGTCGCGACGGTCGGCCATTCCTTGCGCGATACCGGTGATTTCCGAAGTGTCGCCGGCGCGCAAGAAGCGCGGAGTCTCGAGGCGGACGAGAAAATCTTTGGTGACGAGCGCCTTCGCGCTCGCAGTACCGACGTCGGTGCTGCGCGTGACGGCCAGCCCGTCGGCTCGCCAGGTCGTGAGATTGTCCGGCCACACGAACGAGATCGTCGCGCGACCATTCGCATCGGTCACCACCGACGGCGACCAGTACGCGGTATCCTGGAAGTTGTTCCGGATGACTGCCGCGGCCGACGAGCGGCTCGTCGCATGCGCGATCGTATTGAGTGGTGTGGCGTACTCCGAGAACGTGTCCGAGGTCGTCCCCGCCTTCACGAGCATCCGGCCCGCATTCGGGCGGAACCACGAGTACGACGGATAGAAGTATGCGCTTCGCCCGTAGAACGTCTCCAGCGGATTCAACGGAGTCGCGTTCTGGACGGCATAGAGCGCTTCGTCGACGATGCCGATGCCTAGCTCCGCGCGGACCGGCCGGCCGCGAGAATCACGAGCCTCGATCGCAAACGTCGCGCGCTCGCCCGGCGCATACTTTGCTTTGCCGGGCGTGATGGTGACGTAGAGGCCTTTGGGCGGGGGCGCGATCTTGATGGTCGCGCTCGCGCTCGATACGCCATTCTCGTTCGGCAACTGCGCCGTCACCGTGAACTGCGACGCATCCTTCGGCGCGTCCAGATTCAGCGCCAGCGTGGTCGCGGTCACGTGGACGACGCGAGTCGAGATCAGCCGGTCCGTCGAGACGAAGACGACCACGTCGCGACCGGGTTTCAGTAAGGTGATCAGCACGCGCGGTCGCTCGCCGGGGGCAAACGTATTCTTCTGCGCAACGACCATCGGGTTTTCCATCGGCGCGAACCACGTCTCTTCACCGTCGCCGAGTACCCACAGGTAGGCAAAGCCGCGGGCTATGTTGCCGCGCTCGTCCGGTGCGGTGGCCGCGAACGAGTACGAACCACCGCTCTTGGGCGTCCACCCGAACGTCGTGCGACCGTCCGGTCCGGTCGTCACGGTGCGTTTCTCGCGCGAGATCTCGACGGATTTCTGCGACTTCTCGTCCCACCGCGTCCCCACGATTTCGATCGCGAGCGGTACGCCCGGATGGGCGAGGTCGTCGTACGACCGGGTCGTCGCGGTCATCGTCATGCTCTTGCCGACTTGGGCAAACCACTCGTCGCTCGTGAGTGAGATGCGGAACGAAGCGGGCACGACGCGCAGGATGCTCGTCACCTGGACGGTCCGGCCCGACGCGTCGCGACCGTCCGCTTCGATCTGGATGTCCTGTTCGAACTCGCTCTTCTCGGTACCGAGCTCGATGATATGCTTCCCGGCCGCATCGGTAGCAAAGTCGCCCTCGGCGATCTTGGTGCGCTGGTAGTTGAACGGCCGCCGGAAATAGTCGGCTTCGAGCGACGCGAAGGGCCCCTCGAAGAACCAATACCGCGGCTGCTTGTAGGCGACATAGTGCAAGTTCATGCCGGCCGCAGGGCGACCGAAGAAATAGTTGGCCGCGAGCGTAAATGTCGCGGCGTCGCCGCCGACGACGAACGCCTTGTCCGGCTTGAACGCGATCTCGTACTCGGGTTTCTTGTATGCGAGCACGTTGACGCTTGCGGAGAGCGCGCCGACGCTGATGCTGTAGAATCCGAGCCTCGCTGCGACCGGAAGCCGGACCTCCGCGGCCAACGTTCCGAACGACGAGAGCGGACGATCGTGGTCGTAGATGGTCGTGCCGTCGGGCGAGGTGACCTTGACCCGGCGCGTCCCCGTCGGAACGTCGTACGCGCCGATGCCGCCGGTCCGGACGATGGCGCGCACGTCGATCGTCTGGCCCGCGCGGTAGATAGGCCGATCGGTCTGCACCAAGCCCACGTCACCGACGTTCTCACTGCCATACCACGAATCGATCGTTTGGACGATCGAAGACCCGTCGGCCGTACTCGCGACGACGACCGGCTCTTTCCCGCCGGGTTTCATCGTGAAAGTCGCAATTCCACTCGGGTCGGCTTCGATCGACCGTACAGCGCCGTTCGCGTGGAGATCGAAGTGCGTCGGTCCGATATGCCGTTCGAAGGTCCGCAGATCGACGGCGAAAAGCGCGCGCGTGGAACCGACCCGGTTGCCGACCATCCCGAGGGTGGTGACGTCGAAGATGCTATTGACCTGACCCGTGCCGACGCTCGCGGCGGCGACGTAGTACCCGACCGGAAGCGCCGAAATCTCGACGCTCCACCGACCGCCGCTATCCGCGCGCTTTCCGGCGACCGTCGTCACCAGCTCAAGACCGGCGACGGAAAGAACTTTTCGATCACCCTGGAACCGGTCGAAGCCGCCGAGTGCGATCACGCGAGCGAGCGGAATACGATAGACCGCGACCTCGAGCGGCGCTTTACTCGTGCCGTTGTTCTCGTCCCAGTAGTCGGCGATCACCGTTCGACCGGGCACGAACGCCCCGGCCGGTCCACCGTAGATGTAGTCCGGCTGATCGGCCCGCGCCGTCCAGGCGAAGACGAGCACCAATGCGGCCATCGCTGTCAGTGTCGAAATCGAACGCTTCATATCACTCCCCAAACGCGCGCCGAGTCATATCTGTTACGCGCGACCATTCTCCAGGTCCCGTTCGTCGCGACGAGAACGATGCCGAAGCACTTGCTTTGAAGGGTTCCACCATGCGTCGTCTTCTCGTAAGTCTTTTTCTCGTGTCGACCGTCACGATTTCGCTGACCGCCTGCGGGGGCGGCGGCGGTTCTTCCGCTTCTGCCGACGCGACGCCGGCGACCGATGCCCAGAACGTGACCGGTCTGCCGATCTATCCTAACATGACGGATGCCGTCACTCTCCCGGCCATGGGCCGCGACGACGGCACATACTCCGAATACGGCGCGAAGTCGACGGATGCGCTCGACGGCGTCGAAGGCTGGTATCGCGCGCACCTTACGGGAGCGACCGAGACCGTCAAGGAAAGCTCCTTCGAGCACGGCATCGAGTTTGTGTTGCCGAGCAAGGACCTCGTCGACGTCTACAACGACAAGACCGGCGACGCCGGCGTCGTGACGGTCAAGCTCCTCAAGTACACCGGCCCGGCGACCTAAGGACGCTTTTAACCCGGAGGCCAGTTCATCTGACGGCCGGAGATCACGTGCATGTGCATGTGGTCGACGGTCTGTCCGCCCGCAACGCCGCTGTTGATCACGAGGCGATTGCCCCGCGCCCACTGTTCGCGTCCGAGTTGTGCGCCGGTGCTGAAGAATCGGGCGACGACCGCCGGATCGGCGTAGCCTGCGAACGTCGCGGCGTCCGGCCAGTGCTTGGTCGTGATCACCAAACGATGTTGCGGCGCGACCGGAGCGATGTCGTCGATCACGAT
>JALYSX010000111.1 GCA_030854585.1 Vulcanimicrobiota bacterium | reverse complement strand
TGAAGACCACGATTACGCCGATCCCGATCGAGCGCAACACCGTCCCGGCTTGCAGCAGTCTTGAGACCAGATCGGAGGCGAAGACCACGTTGGCGACGTTCGGAAGTTTCTGGATCGAGGCGGCGACGGCCGAGACGGTCTCGGGCGCCTTCACCTTTACGCGCAGTTTGTCCGGAAGCGGATTCTCGGTGAGCAGCGACATGTCGATCGTGCCGCGATTCTGGTTCCGGAAGTCGGCCAGGCCCTGCTTTTTCGAGACGAACGTGACCGAGAGCACGCGCGGGTCGGCGTGCAGGGCGGCCTCCACCGTCGCGATCTGCGCGGGCGTCGCATCGCCCGCCATATAGACGGAGATCTCGATCTGGTCGAGCACTTGGGTGCCGAGTCCGGCGAGGGTCGCGCGCACGAACAGAAACGCACCGAGCAGGACGATCGTCACCGCAACCGTTCCGATCGCGGTTATCTGCATGGCTCCGTTCCGCGAGAAGTTCCGAAGGACCTCACCCAGAAAGAATTTGGTCTTGCCCCAGTCCAAGGTAATAGTAGCCCCGTTCTTCGTCGGTGACGACGCGGCCGTCTTCCATGCGCACGACGCGGCGGCGCATACGATCGACGACTGCTTGGTTGTGCGTGGCGACGACGACGGTCGTGCCTTTGAGATTGATGCGGTGCAGCAGCTCCATGATCTCGGTCGTCGTGGTCGGATCGAGATTGCCGGTCGGTTCGTCGCAGAGCAGCAGCTTCGGATTGTTGACGAGCGCGCGCGCGATCGCGGTGCGCTGTTGTTCGCCGCCCGAGAGTTCGCCCGGGTACATCCGGCTCTTATGCGCGAGACCGACCAAATCGAGCGCGCGTGGAACTTGGCGGCCGACGTCCTTGCTATGCGCTCCGGTCACTTGCAAGGCGAACGCGACGTTCTCCCAGACGGTCTTGTCGGAGAGCAATTTATAGTCCTGAAAGACGACCCCAAGGTGGCGGCGCAGTGCCGGGACGCGGCCGCGGCGCAGACGATCGACGCGGATGCCGTCGACCGTGATATCGCCGCCGGTCGGCGCCATCTCGCGGTAGAGCAGACGCAGGAGACTCGTCTTGCCGGTGCCCGAATGGCCGACCAAGAAGACGAACTCGCCCTTCCCGATCTCGAGGCTCACGTGATCGAGGGCCCGCGTCCCGTTGGGGTAAGCGAGCGAGACATTCCGGAGGGAAATCATTCCGAAAGGGTTTTTCCGGGACCTCGGACCTATACCTGTTGGGCATGAATTTCGACCTGAACGACGAGCAGAAGGCTATCCGCGATCTGGCGCGCGAGTTTGCGCAAGGCGAGGTGAAGCCGCTCGCCGAGGAGATGGACCGCGAGGAAGCGTTCCCATACGAGCTGGTCGAGAAGATGGCAGCCATGGGCTTCATGGGCCTGCCTTTTCCTGAGAAGTACGGCGGTGCGGGCGCGGATACCGTCAGTTATGCACTGGCCGTCATGGAGCTCGCGCGGATCGACGCATCCACCGCGATCACGATGGCCGCGCACGTCTCGCTCGGGAGTACGCCGTTCTATCTGTTCGGGACCGAGGCACAGAAGCAAAAGTACTTGGTTCCGCTCGCGCAAGGCACGATGCTCTGGGGATTCGGGTTGACAGAACCGGGCGCCGGCAGCGATGCCGGAAACTGTCAGACTAAAGCCGTGCTCCGCGGCGGCAAGTGGATCGTCAATGGCACCAAGGCGTTTATCACCAACTCCGGTACCACGATCAGCGGCGGCACGACGATCACCGCGACCACCGGCACGCGGGAGAACGGTCGCCCGGAGATCTCGAACCTGATCGTTCCGCAGTACGCGCCCGGCTTCAGCCGGAGCAAGAAGTACAAGAAGATGGGCTGGCGTGCGTCGGATACGCGCGAGCTCGCTTTCGTCGATGCGGAGATCCCGGAAGAGAATCTGTTGGGCCTGCGCGGTCAGGGCCTGCATCAGTTCCTGACGATCCTCGACGGAGGACGCATCTCGGTCGCCGCGCTCTCGGTCGGCCTCGCGATGGGAGCATACGACGAGGCGCTCGCTTATGCCAAGGAGCGTAAGGCCTTCGGCAAGACGATCTCGCAGTTCCAGGTGATCCAGTTCAAACTGGTCGACATGTTGATGGAGATCGAACACGCCAAGCTGATGACGCTCAAGGCCGCGTGGGAGAAAGATCAGAAGCGCGACTTCTCGCAGACCGCCAGCTTCGCGAAGCTCTACGCGGGCGAAGTCTCGCGCCGGGTCGTCAACGAAGCCGTACAGATCCACGGCGGCTATGGCTTCATGGACGAGTATCCGGTCTCACGTATGTATCGCGATCAAAAGATCAACGAGATCGGCGAAGGCACGAACGAAGTGCAACGCGTCGTCCTCGCGCGTATGATGGGGCTTTAGCCCCGGGAGACCCTATGTTCAATCGATTCCTCGCGGCCGTCGCAATTGCTACGCTCGCGCTCACAGCGCCCGCGCTCGCGGCATTGAAGGTCGGCGAAAAAGCTCCCGACTTCACGCTTCAGTCCTCGCTCGGAGGCGCCGTCTCCACGTTCCATCTGGCGGACGCGCTCAAGGCGGGTCCCGTCGTGCTCTACTTCTATCCGGCCGCATTCACCACGGGCTGCACGATCGAGGCGCACGAGTTCGCCGACGCGATCCCCGACTACAAGAAGCTCGGCGCGACCGTGATCGGCGTCTCGCACGACGGCATCG
>JALYSX010000277.1 GCA_030854585.1 Vulcanimicrobiota bacterium | reverse complement strand
CGCCGAACTTGCAGAGCGCGCTTGCGTCGTATGCGACCGGCCTCGCGCGACTCGGCGTGCACGACCCGAGTTCGCTCGAGACGACCGGAGCTATCACCGGGAACAAGTTGAGCGGCGGGTTCCACATGTGGCATGCCGATCGCAACGACCGTTTCGATCAGACCCTCGGCCCGCGTACCGAGCGGACTTTCCGCAAGGGCGATCGCGAGTTCATCGTCAACGCGAGCGGCAACGTCCGCGAACTGATCGGCTCGCTGGTCGCGCGCCAGACCACCCAGGACTTCATCGCGTCGGGCGATTTCGCGAAGCAACCGCAATACGATGCGCTGCTCGGCCCCGCAACGCTTCCTGACGGCCGCGCGGTCGTGCAGGTCCGGGTCGCGCCGCCGAAGGGTGACGTCGAGACCGTCTCGCTCGACGCCAAGAGCGGTCTGGTCGATATGGTGAGCTACGTCGAAGGCGACGGCATCTCGACGATCACCTACAGCGATTTTCGCGTCTTGCACGGCGCGTTGGTCCCGTTCGTCGAGACCGATTCGAACGGTGACACCGCGTTCGACATCGCATTGCGTGTCGAACACGTGATCGTCGATCGCACGATCGCTCCGGTCGTCTTCGCGGTCCCCACGACTTCTATGGTCTCCAACGACGCACCGGTGACGGTCAAGTTGACGGTCAACAACGGGCACGTCTATGCGCCGGTCGTCCTGCGCGGGCACACCTACAACTTCTTGGTCGATACTGGCGCGCAGGCCGTCTTCGTCGACTCGACCGTCGCGGCCGCGAACGTCTTGATTCCCGAGGGAACCCTCGAGATCAGCGGAGCCAAACGGGTGCGCGCGCTCGGCGTGGCCTCGCTCGAGAGCATCGATATCGGCGGGGCTACGCTTCCGGTCGGGCTCGTCTCGGTGATCGACATGGGGAACTCCACCCAGGGCGCGTTCCCGATCGACGGCGTCCTCGGCTATCCGTTCTTCGCCTCGTCCGAAGTGCGGATCGACTTCGCGAGACTCACGATGACGTTCGGCAAGCCGGGGAGTCTGCCGCCGGTCGGAGATCGTATCGACATCGATACCGACCGACAGCTTCCCGAATGCCCGGCGCGCATCAACGGAACGTCGAGCAACATCTTGATCGATACCGGTAACAGCGTCGAACTCCTCATCTTCAACCCGTTCTTCAAAGCGCATCCGGGACTGATCACCTACCTCGGCGGCGGACAGGTCAGCAACTACGGCGTCGGCGGATCGATGGCGGCCGTCGGAGCGAACGTCGACCAGCTCGACATCGGCCCCTACCGGATGTTCAACCGGCGCACCAACTTGATGCTGAGTTCGAGCGGCGCGTTCGCCGATCGTGTCGACGGCGGCAACGTGGGCCTCGGCACCCTCAAGAACTTCGTGGTGACGTTCGACATGGCCAATCGCGAGATGTATCTCGCGCGCGGTAAGAACTTCGACGACGGTCGCGACCGGCCGCTCTACGACAATCCCGACAAGCAATAGCCGCGGTAATACTCTCGCAGTATCGCGATGAGGGTGCGGTCATCCGAAGGGCGTATGCTCGTCCATGATCGCATACTCCCACCGCCTAGAGTTCACGGTCGGGCACTCGTCTGCGGAGGGGTCGTCGCAAGTTTCCGGTAACGAAACCCCCGATGCGTATCCCCGAGGCACTTGCGAGCGTGCGGCCGTTCTTCTCGTTCGAGTTCTTTCCGCCCAAGACCGAGGCGGGTGAGGAACAGTTGATCGCGACCATCGAGGCGCTTCGGCCGCTGCGGCCGTCGTTCGTCTCGGTCACCTACGGCGCGGGCGGATCGACGCGCGCACGCACCCTCGGCATCGCCAAGCGGATCCGCAACCAGGTCGGCCTCGAAGTGCTCGCGCATGCGACACTGGTCGGCGCGACGCGGGCGGAACTACGGGACCTCTTCGACGATCTGGCGCGTGCCGGCATCGAGAACGTGCTCGCGCTCCGCGGCGACGCGGCTCCGGGCGAGACGTACGTCCCGACCGACGGCGGGCTCGCGGGTTCGACAGACCTGATTGCAATGCTCGCGCGCTCGTACGACTTCTCGCTCGGGGCGGCGTGCTATCCCGAAGCACACGTGGATGCCTCTGATCCGTCCGCCGATCTCGCCTACGCGCGCGCCAAAGTCGATGCGGGTGCGCAGTTCTTGATCACCCAGCTCTTCTTCGACAACGACAAGTACTTCTCGTACGTCGAGCGCGCGCGTGCGGCCGGCATCGCCGTACCCATCCTTCCGGGCGTTATGCCTATCACCAACTACGAGCAGATCGAGCGCTTCACTCGGATGTGCGGGGCCACCATCCCGCCGAAGTTGCGCGTTGAACTCGAGGATCGCCGCGACGAACCGGGCGCGGTCGAAGACCTGGGGGTTGCCTATGCGACCCTGCAGTGCACCGATCTGCTCCGGCGCGGCGCGCCGGGCGTCCATTTCTACACGCTCAACAAGTCGCCCGCGACGCGCGCGATCGTCTCGTCGCTCCTGGCCGCGTCGGCTTGGAACGTCAGCTTCGCGTAGGGCGCCTTCGAAAGCCGACGCGGCCGCTCGCTGCGTCGTAGAGGTAGTCGAACGAGCCTAATAGTGCGCGACCGGTATTCAGGAACGGCGGTCCGTGCCCCGACGACCAACGGGCTTTGGTGATCTCTCGCGCGGCGAGCGCGGCGCCCGAATCCGGGACGTCGATGGTGATCGTCCAGAACGAGCCGGCTGTCGCACCCGACGGGCGCGCGCTCTTCGGTACGCGTGCGATCGCATACCCGAGTCCGGTGTCGATCAGGACCGTTCCGCAATAGCGCGATGCGCCGACCGCGAAGCACGCGCTCGGCGGTGCCCAGTCGGTGCTCGCGCGCGCGAGATGCGTGGCCGAAAAGCCGACTTCGTCGGTGGACTCCGCGCCGAGCACGATACTGCGCTCGGTGAAGACGTATGCCGGCGCGAGGCTACGACCGCCATCGAGCGCGTGGAGAAATGGATTGACGTCGGGCGAGCCCGTATCGCGCGCGAAGCCCACGCCCAGCATCCCGACTCCGGCGACGCTGCGCCCGGCAACGCACGCCGGGTGTCGCGCGTTGTCGCACGACGCCGCGTCGATCGCGAGCACCCGCATCGGCGCGACCATCACGCGACGCCCGCCCGCATCGACGAGGGTGAGCTTCGCTACCACATAGCGACCGATGAAGATCCTTCCGCTCGAGGTATATTCGATGCGCCCGGGGATACCGGTATCGCGGGCGCCCGGACCGAGCGTCGTGCGCGGGACGACGACGCCGACCGAACCCGTATCGACCTGGACTACGTGTAGTGGTCCGCCGCCCACCGAGATCTTGAGAAAGTAGCCGTGCGTGACGGGCGAACCGCTCCCGAGCGGCTGCAGGACTGCGGCGGCATCGGCCGCGCCCGCGAACGAGAGCGACAGAGCGACGATCGAGAGCGCGGTCCTCGTGAAGATCTTCACCCAAATCCTATTTGCGGACGCATGGGAATATCCGCCGTCGGCTACAAATCGGACACGACGCGCTCACGGCAGCAAACCCGCTTCGCTACAATCGATCCGTGGAAGCGTTCGACGGACTCTTGCGCGAGGCGATGCTCGCGACCGCGACGATCTGTCTGCCGGTATTGGCGCTGGCGGTCGGCGTCGGTCTG
>JALYSX010000083.1 GCA_030854585.1 Vulcanimicrobiota bacterium | reverse complement strand
CCTGACCGTTGAGATCGCTGTAGGAGCCGGTGTGCGGGCGATAGGTCGCGATGCGGGCGTTGACCGTACCGCACTGCGGCCAACTCACGTAGCCGCCCGACTCGAAGCCGGGATCGACCAGGTTTCCGGTCGAGTTCGCGGCGGTCTTGCCAGGCTCCGAGGCCACGGGGACGACGAACGTGCTCGCATCGGACGACGCTTTTCGGCCATTGTCCTGGGGTACCGACTGGGTGGTCGGGACGACGGATTGCGACCCCGCCGAACAGGCGACGATCGCGAATACGAATAGCAGGCCGTACAGGGTGCGCATGGTCTTCAAGAGCGGTCCCTCCTGTTTCTTCCGATTGCTCTCAGACTACCGGGTATTCGAGCGTGGTCAATAGGTGCAGTTCACACCTATTGACACGCTCCGGCAGGTGGTATATGCGCCGCCGGATGATAGGTCAGGTCATGCCGACAACCATGCGCGCGATTCGCCTGGCCGAGGCCTCGGGCCCCGAGGCCCTGCGGCTCGAAGCGATCCCGGTTCCCGTCGCGGGCGAAGGCGAGACCCTCGTGCGGGTGCGGGCCGCCGCCCTCAACCATCGCGACGTGTATGTGACCCAAGGCAAGTATCCGGGCATCGCGCTCCCGGTGACGCTCGGCTCCGACGGTGCCGGCCTGGCGGGTGAACGCGAAGTCGTGATCGATCCGATGCTCGGTTGGGGCGACGACGACCGTGTCTGGCAGAACGGCGCGTCGATCCTCGGGATGCCGCGGGACGGCACGTTTGCCGAATACGTGGCGGTTCCGAGCGAGAACGTGCACGCGAAGCCGGCACATCTCTCGATGGAAGAAGCGGCCGGGCTACCGCTCGCGGGTCTGACGGCATATCGCGCGCTCTTCACGCGCGGCGGACTCTCTTCCGGCGAGACCGTGTTGATCACCGGCGTCGGCGGCGGCGTACAGACGTTCGTGTTGCTCTTCGCAAAGGCGGCCGGCGCGCGGGCGGTCGTGACATCAGGCAGCGACGAGAAGTTGGCGCGTGCTCGCGAACTCGGCGCGGATGTGACGATCAACTACCGCACGGATGAGGCGTGGCATAAGAGCGTACGCAAGGCCGGCCCGGTCGACCTCGCGATCGATTCGGCCGGCGGCGCGACCCTCGGGCGTTGCGTCGAGTCGCTCCGCCCCGGCGGTCGGGTGGTGCTCTACGGCGGCTCGAACGGCGATGCGAACCTGCGCCCGTTCTCGATCTTCTGGAATCACATCGACGTGCTCGGGACCTCGATGGGCAGTCCGCGCGATTTCGCGGCGATGCTGGCGTTCGTCGAACGCGAGCGGATCCGGCCCGCGATCGATCGCGTCTACAGGCTGGACGAGATCGTCGCCGCCGCAACGCGCCTAGATGGAGCACGACAGTTCGGAAAGATCGTCCTGTCTATCGAGTGAGCTCGTACTCGCGTACGGTGTCCAGATGGAGCATCGTGCCGAGCTCCGCTTCGACGAGCGCGGCGTGCTCGTGGCCGACGATGTTCGACCACTCCGGATTGAGGATCGCGTTCTCGGCGGCGTCCGGCGCGCGATCGAGTGCGCGCGAACGGACGCGGCCCTCGTGTTCGAGCGGCTGCAGATAGGCGAGCATCTGACGCGCCGCCGCCGGCCACAGGAGCGGCCGCACGTCGGCGTAGATCCGGCGCACCAGATCGGGGATGGTCTGCGGCTGGAGCGAGAGCGCGAGCAACAGCTCGCTCTCGCGTTTGCGCCGGTGCTCGATATACTCGCGCAGCTTGGCCTGTGCATCGTCGACGCGCGGTCCGTGACCGCCGTAGATCGCGCGCGCTTCGTGGAAGGTGTTGGCGAGTCGTTGGAGCGTGCGTTGATAGGCGCGCATCGAGCCGCTCGGCGGTGCGATCGCGACGGTTCCCTGGCCGAGCACGACGTCGCCGGTGAAGAGCGCCGGATCGCGCTCGTCGTAGAAGACCAGCGAATCGAAGGTGTGACCGGGCGCGTCGATCGCGCGCAGCGCGAGGTCGCCGAAGCGCGCGCAGTCGCCCTCATGCATCGCGCGGTCGTGTGCGAACTCCGCGCGGTGATGCGCGTAGATCGGAGCGCCGGTCACCTCGGCCAGCATCGGTGCGCCGGGCCAATGATCGGGATGACCGTGGGTGACAAGGATCGCATCTATGCGCGCGTCGCGTTCACACGCCGCCGCGACGATCGCGTCGATGTGGCGCGGGACTGGCGGACCGGGATCGATGCAGATCGCATGCCCGCGACCGTCGTCGACGAGCCAGCTGTTCGTGCCGTCGAGGGTGAGCGCCGATGGATTGGGCGCGAGGACGCGCGTGACGGTGCTCACCACACGCCCTCCAACTCGGCGGGCATCGCATACCCGTCGGCGGGCGAGATCGGTGGCGCGACGGTGACGATCGGTTTGGTGCGCGCGTAGGCGATCAATCCGTCGACGTCCTCGAACGGCGTCAGCCGCTCCAGGTGCTTGATCGTCGGATAGACGAGATGCAACGTCCCCTCGCGATGCCGGCGGAGTGCGTCGTGCGGATCGAGCCAGCGGCCGTCGTGCGTCTCGTGTTCGTCGGCGACGGCCGTTTGGTCATCCGGTGCGATCGCCA
>JALYSX010000076.1 GCA_030854585.1 Vulcanimicrobiota bacterium | reverse complement strand
TCTCTTGGTCGAGCTTGCCGAGATCGTGGTTTACGAGGGCGGCCGCCTTCTTGAGGGTCGCCATCGCACGGACGACCTGACGCGGCATCACGTCGCGCGGCGTCTCGCCGTCGCCGATATCGAAGTGGATCAGCGAGCGGGCCGACTGGGCGCCGTAGTACATGTTATCCGGGACTAGGATCTCGCCCATCGAGTCGGTCTCGGTGCGGGTCGGCACGCCGGCCGGAATCGTGCTGGTGTGATTCGTCATTGCCCGGCTATTTTCGCTCCTCGGGCCCCTCGCCCGCCTCTACTTTGGTCGCCGGGACTCAGGCCTTTGCTCTTTGGGCGGCTCGCTCGAGGGTTGTCCCGAGCGGGCGGGTCTCGAGGACCTCGAAGATCGCTAGCGGGTAGCGCTTGTCGAAGCGCGCCTTGTTGCAGCGGCCGCACGACATCGGCTTGGAGGGCAGGCGCTTGCGGAGCAGCTCGAAGCCGCAGTGCTCGCACCGGAAGATGTAGCGCTTGGAGGACTCGTTGAGCGCCCGGACGCTGCCCAGGTCGTGATAGATGGTCGTGATCCCGACCTCGCGCATCTTCTTCTTGAAGATCGAGCCGTGACCGGTGTCGCGGTGCCGATCGAAGCACCAGGCGTGGACCATCTCGTGGAGCAGCGTCTCTTCGAGCGCCTCGGGATACTTGCGAAAATGTTTGGGCGAGAGCTCGATCAGCAGCGGGCGGACCGAGTAGGTGATGCGCCCGGCCGAGTTCGAGAATCGCTCGTTATAGGCGATCCGGCACGCTGGCGCCTCGCCGTTCAGGCGCTCGTAGTTCAAGCGCGCGAAGAGCAACTGGAGGTCGGCTTCCGAAGGCAACAGCACAATGGTTCTTTTCGTCGCGCGTCCAAACGACTCTTGGTGAGCGAACCAACGCCGCGCGGCCTACCCGCGCGTTTCTCCGTCCCGATCTACCTCGGACTGGCAGCGATCTTCATCGCGCTGATGGTGGTCTTCGTCGGCCAGGGCTTCGGCGTGAACGGCTCGGTCCTCGGCGCAGGCGGCGCCGCGGCCAAGCAAGCGCCGTCCAACACCAACGTTCAAGGCGGTCCGCCGCCAGCCGTGATGGCACAGGTCCAGACGTTGCAAGCGCGCATCGCCGCGCATCCGAACGACGACGTCGCTCTGACCCAACTCGGGGACATGTTCCTCTCGGTCGGCAAGTACGCCGAGGCGATCCCGCTCTACAAGCGCGCGCTCGCCGCTAATCCGAAGAACGTCGCCGCCGCTTCCGGCCTCGACGAGGCGGCCACGGGACTGAAGAACCAGAACTCGTGAAGATCTATATCTCGTGCGATATGGAAGGGACCGCCGGCGTCTGCTCGTGGGCGCAGTGCGATCCGTCGAACACCGACGAGTATCCGATCTACCGCCGCTACATGTCGCGGGAAGTCCGAGCCGCGATCGACGGCGCGCGCGAGAGTGGCGCGACCGAGTTCCTCATCAACGACTCGCATTGGGATATGCGCAACCTGCTCTGGGACGAACTCCCCGAGGACGTGCGCGTCGTCTCCGGCGGTCGCAAGCCGCTCTCGATGGCGCAAGGCTTCGGCCCGGGCTTCGCGGGCGCGCTCTTCACCGGATATCACGGCAAGGCGGGTGAGGCCGGCTCGACGCTCGCCCACACCTACACCTCCGACTCGATCTTCAACGTGACGATCAACGGGACGCTCTGCAGCGAAGCGACCCTGAACGCCGCCTTTGCGGGCAGCTTCGGGATCCCGCTCTTGCTGGTGACCGGCGACACGACGATCGTGCGCGACGTCCAAACCCAAATGCCGTGGGTCGCGGGCGTCGCCGTGAAAGACTCCATAGGCTACTACGCAGCCGACTCGCTCACACCGCTAGCCGCCTGCGATGCGATTCGAGCCGGCGCCCGAGATGCGGTCGCGCGAGCCGGCGAGGCAAAGACGTTCGCGTTCGCGCCACCGGTCACGATGGAGATCGAGTTCGCCCGCGTCGAGTGCGCCGACTTCGTCGAACTGATGCCCGAGTTCCAGCGCATCGGCGGCCGAACCGTCCGCTTCACGGGACCCGACTACCCGAGCGTCTATCGCGCGTTCGTGGCTGCGTTCCGGTTGGCGGGCGCCGCGCTGG
>JALYSX010000029.1 GCA_030854585.1 Vulcanimicrobiota bacterium | reverse complement strand
CTGATGGTCGGTAAGATCGCCAACGCCATCATCGAAGGACGGACCGAGAGCGAGTCGTCGTACGATACCGACTCCGCCTACGCAGAAGCCCCGGCCCTCGAAGAAGCAGCCGAGCCGACCTTGGCGGAGGCCGAAGCCGCCCGCGCCTAAAGTTCCGAGCCGCTCTAAATCGGTGAGAGAGAGGCTTCGCGGCCTCTCTTTTGCGAACCTAACCCCATACATACGAAGAAGTCTGGAGAATGAACGGTGTCGACCGCTACGTATCAACCTAAAGCCGACGAGATCAAAGCCCTCCGCGAAGAGACCGCTGCGCCGATGATGGACTGCCGTAAGGCCCTCATCGAAGCTGCCGGCGACATCGCGAAGGCCAAAGAAGTGCTACTCGCGCGCGGTGCCGCGGCCGCCGAGAAGAAGGCCGAACGCGCGGCGAACGAAGGCCTCGTGACGGCCTACGTCCACGCCGGTGGCAAGATCGGCGTGCTGGTCGAAGTCAACTGCGAGACCGACTTCGTCGCGCGCAACCCGAAGTTCGGCGAACTCAGTCGCGACATCGCGATGCACGTCGCCGCCATGTCGCCGCAATACCTCGATCGCGAGAGCGTCCCGGCCGACGTCCTCGAGGGCGTGAAGTCGGAACTGGCCGCCTCGGTCCCCCCGGGCAAGCCCGCCGACATCGTCACCAAGATCGTCGAGGGCAAGCTCAACAAGTGGTTCGAGGACCACGTTCTGCTCGACCAACGCTTCGTCAAAGACGACAGCGTCTCGATCACCGACTTGATCAACACCGCCGTCGGATTTCTCGGCGAGAAGATCAAGGTCCGGCGCTTCTCCAAGTTCGCGCTCGGCGACGACCAGTAGTAAGGTAGCATGGACGCCTCCCCGAAATATCGACGCATCCTGCTGAAGATTTCCGGAGAGGCGTTCTCCGGAGCCGAGACGGGTGTCGACGTCAACACCACCCGCGCGATGGCCGAACAGATCGGCGAAGTCGCGGCGGACGGGGTCTCGATCGCCGTCGTCGTCGGCGGCGGTAACATCTGGCGCGGGAAGGTCCACGAAGAGGCCGGCATGGATCGCGCGACCGCCGACTACATGGGCATGCTCGCGACCGTCATCAACGCGCTCGCGCTCCAAGATGCGCTCGAACAGATGGGCGTCGCCTCGCGTGTCCAGACCGCTATCGCCATGCATCAGATCGCCGAGCCGTATATCCGTCGGCGCGCGATCCGTCACTTAGAAAAGGGACGCGTCGTGATCTTCGCGGCGGGAACCGGCAACCCGTACTTCACCACCGACACTACCGCCGCGCTGCGCGCGGTCGAGGTCGGTGCGCAGGCGATCCTCAAGGCTACCAAGGTCGACGGTATCTACACCGCCGATCCAAAAAAGGATCCGACCGCTACGCGCTTCTCGCAACTCGACTATATGGACGTGCTCCAGCGCGGACTCGAAGTGATGGACTCGACCGCGATGGCGCTCTGCATGGACAACCGTCTGCCGATCATCGTGTTCGACATGCGCGGCGCCGGCAACATCCGTCGCGTCGTATGGGGCGAAAACATCGGCACCTTCGTCGGCAAGGACCTCGTGCCGACTCACGCACCGTAACCTTTTCCCCGGGAGATTCGATGAGCACCAATCTCAAAGACGTCGAAGACAAGATGGCCAAGTGCGTCGATGCGACGCGCTCCGAGTTCGGATCGATCCGGACGGGCCGGGCGACGCCCGCCTTGCTCGACCGTCTGCACGTCGAAGCCTACGGCAACTCGGTCCCGCTCAAGCAGGTCGCGGGCGTCTCCGTTCCGGATTCGCGCTCGATCGTGATCTCGGCGTACGACAAGGGCGTCGTCGCCGACATCCGCAAGGCGATCGAGAAGAGCGATCTCGGCCTGACGCCCAACGTCGACGGTCAGAGCATCCGCCTGAGCATCCCGCCGCTGAACGAAGAGCGCCGCAAAGACCTGGTCAAGGTCATCAAGAAAAAGGCCGAAGACGGCAAGATCGCGGTCCGCAACGTGCGCCACAAGGCGCACGACGATCTTAAGACCCAGCAGAAGAACGGCGAGATCACCGAAGACGACAACAAGCGCTCGCAGGACGCGCTCCAGAAGCTGACCGACCGCTTCACCAAAGAGATCGACACGCTGGTCGCAA
>JALYSX010000386.1 GCA_030854585.1 Vulcanimicrobiota bacterium | reverse complement strand
TCCCCATGCAGCCCAGGCCGATCGCCGAGACGAGCGGGCCGCCGGTCCCGAGCCGGCGCTGCTTCATCGCTTCAGGACGCGCGCGAGTTTGTCGTAGAGCGCGTCGATCGAGCGCTCGTGCTGATCTTCGATCCGACGCCAGAGCAGGCGCCCCTCGGTATCGCTCAACGTCGCGTCGACGCGATGCTCGAGGGTGACTTCTTTGCCCTCGTGCGTCAGGTAGAAGCCGTGGGTCCCGTCGACGCCTTCGTTGATGAAGCGCCAGACGATGTGCTGCTCGGGCGCGATCTCGGCCAGACGGGCGTGGATGCCGATATGCCACTCCTCGGTCTTCTCCGGGGTCAGCGGGCCGGGCGAGCGCATGAAAGGTTGCGAGGCGAAAGGCCAGATCTGATCGCCGGACGTCCCCATCTCTTCGAGCAGATGAAAGATCCGCCGCGCGGTACCACGGAAAGTGCGCGAGCGTTTGACGTGCAGCGGAATCGGCATGGGCGGCACTTTCGTCGCCGCCCACGCTCCCTCCTTAATCCGGCGTGAGGCTAGCTGCCGGGGCCGATCTCCCTCGCCGCCAGCTTGGCCAGGTTGTTCATCACGAGAATCGCGAGGACGCTGACCAGAACGGCGTAGACGAGGTCGCCCCACAACCCGGCTCCCGGAGGTAGATACTGTTTCACTAGTTCGCCGATGAACGTGTTCCAAGCGCCGGCCGCGAGTAAGCCGAACGCGATGCTCGCGAGCGCGATCATCGTTCCGAGGTACGTGCCCTTGTTTTCCATCTAAGCCTCCAGAGAGCGAATGCGATATTGCCCGCCACTTTCCAAGCAGGACGCCCCCCGCCTGCAATCGCAATTCGTATTCGAGATGAACATCCTGATGCTCGGTGGCACCACGTTTCTCGGCATCCACATGACCGAAGCGTTGCGCCGGCGCGGGCACCGCGTCACCCACTTCACGCGACGGACGATGGGCGATCGGCGCACCGACCTAGCGCGTACGGGAACGCAGACGTGGGATGGAGTGATCGACAACTGCGGCTATCATCCGCGCGATGTCGAGATCTCGGCGCGCTACTTCGCGAACCGGACCGGTCGCTACGTCTTCACCTCGACCATCTCCGTCTATGATGCAAGCGCGCCGGCGCTCGATGAAGATTCGTTGCAGACTATCAACGAGCCGTACGGTTCCGGTAAGGCCGCATGCGAACGCGTGGTCGTGAGTACTTTCCGCCAACGCGCGCTCGTGTTGCGACCGGGACTGATCGCGGGGCCGTACGACCCGACCGACCGGTTCACGTATTGGCCGCGGCGGTTCGCGCGGGGCGGCGAGATCCTCGCGCCCGAGTCGGCAGCTTTTGCTACGCAGGTGATCGACGCGCGCGATATTGCGGACTTTACGGCGCGCGCGCTGGAGCGGGACCTCGGTGGAACGTACAATCTCACCTCGTCACCCGGAACGATCACGCTCGGCGACGTCTTCGACGCGTGTCGCGACGTCTCGCGCTTATCGTCGACCGTCCGCTGGGCGAGCGCGGAGTTCTTGAGCGATCAAGGCGTCGGAGCGTGGGTCGATATGCCGCTTTGGATCCCCGCGACAGCGGGACTGCCGGGCATGCTCAACGTCGCCGTCCGTCGCGCGCTGATAGCCAGCCTGACCTATCGACCGCTTCGGGAGACCGTGCGCGACACGCTTGCGTGGCACCTGACGTGCGCGCAGCGATTACCGCTGCTCGCAGGACTTTCCGTGGCGTGCGAGCGCGAACTTCTGCTTGCACTACACGCTGATACCTGAAGGACGGGGCCATGCGACGCGACCATCCGGAGAATCATCTCATCGCTAGGATCGGATGGCTTCGTGCCGCGGTCCTCGGCGCCAATGACGGGATCATCTCGACCGCCAGTCTGGTGATGGGTGTCGCCACCGCCGCGTCGTCCTCGCGTGCCGCCTTGGTCGCGGGTATTGCGGGGTTGGCGGCCGGAGCGATGGCCATGGCCGCCGGCGAATACGTGTCGGTCAGTTCCCAGGCCGACACCGAACATGCCGATCTCGCCCGCGAAGCCAAAGAACTCACCACCGATACGACGCACGAACGCGAAGAGCTGGCGCAATTCTACGTCGCTCGCGGGGTCGAAACGGGACTAGCCCGCGAGGTCTCGCGTCAGCTCATGGCACGAGATGCTCTGGGCGCACATGCTAGGGACGAGCTCGGTATTTCGGAGACCACCACCGCGCGGCCGGTGCAAGCGGCATTGGCATCGGCAGCGACCTTCTCGGTCGGCGCCGCGGCACCGTTGGTACTCCTGGTCCTATCGCCGACGGCCGTACTGCTTCCCGTCGTCGCGACCGGCTCGTTGATATTCCTGGCCGTGCTCGGAATGATCGGCGCGAAAGCGGGCGGTGCCGACGTGATCAAACCGATGATACGGGTGACCTTTTGGGGCGCTCTCGCCATGGCCATGACCATCGGGATAGGCGCCCTCTTCGGGAAGATTCTTTGACGTATCCGGGGCTGAAGCCGATCAAAAGGAGGCTCTCGTTGAGGGAGCCTCCTCTCGTCGGGCTAGGCCACCGTCGCTGCCTCGACCGCCATCCAGCCGAAGTATGCGGCGATTATAGCGCTCACGGCATGCAGGGCGACATCCGCTCCGCCGATCGGGACCAGACCGAAGACCGTGCTGGTGGCCGGGATCAATCCGAGAACGGTGAGCAGACCGTATATAACCGCGATGGTCTTGAAGTACGCACGAGCGCTCGCGAAGCTGCCTGCGGTCGCGAGGCCGCCGATACCGATCAAGATATGCACGATATTGTGCAGGGCGTTGATCGGGAAGATGCCGAGGAGCATGCTCATGCCGGGC
>JALYSX010000377.1 GCA_030854585.1 Vulcanimicrobiota bacterium | reverse complement strand
CGAAGCGCGCGAACGCGAGCGCCGCACGCCGAAGCGGGGTCGCATAGACCGGGATGCCGCAACCGTCCACGCCGAGCGGCCAGCGGCTCGGATCGTCGTCGCTCATGCGCGCGCAGAACGCGAGGATGTCGCGCTGCGCCGGATTCGTCGCATCCAGGTACGTCGCCGTATCGGCCCCGACGAGCTTGCAGAGCGCGAGGATGCCGGCGTGTTTGCCGGAGCAGTTGTTGTAGAGCGCGTTCGGCGCTTGGCCTGCGCGAAGCATCGCGCGCGACGCCGACTCGTTGTATGGCAGGTGCGTCCCACATCGCAGATCGTCGACGCTCGCGCCGATCTTGTCCAGGATCGAGGCGACGGCTTCGGCGTGAAACGACTCGCCGACGTGGGATGCAGCCATCACCGCGATCTCGCTCTGCGAGAGACCGAAGGCTTCGCGCGCGCCCGCCTCGATCACGGCGGCGGCGATGAACGGTTTGGCGCTCGAGCGCAGGAAGACCGGCGCATCGATATCGCCGACGGCGAGTTGCACGCGTCCGGAATCGTCGGCGGCGCAGGCCGCGACGCGATGCACGGACTCGACGAGGTCACCGCGAGTGACTTCGACGACCGGTTCTCCGGAGGGCGGTTGCGGTTGCTGCGAGATGCGCTTTCTACTTTAGGCCGAGGCGACGAGGGAGGGCTCGACGATGTTCGCTTCTTGATCGGCAAAGACCGGATTGCTCAGATAGCGCTCGCCGGTATCGCAGCCGATCGTGACGATCGTCTTACCTTTCGACTCGGGACGTTTGGCTATTTCCAACGCCGCCCAGATGTTCGCACCGGCCGAGATGCCGACCAGCATACCTTCTTCGCGCGCCGCGCGCCGGGCGGTTGCGATCGCGTCCGCATCGGTCACGCGGATCACTTCGTCGTAGAGACTCGTCTCCAGAATCGATGGGATGAAGCCCGCGCCGATGCCTTGGATCTTGTGCGGGCCGGGCTTGCCGCCCGAGAGTACGGGTGAGGCGTCGGGTTCGACCGCGATGACCTTCATGCCGGGCTTACGCTCTTTGAGCAGACTGCCGACGCCGGTGATGGTGCCGCCGGTGCCGATCGCCGCGACGAAGATGTCGACCGTGCCGTCGGTGTCGCGGAAGATCTCTTCGCCGGTCGTGCGCCGGTGGATCTCCGGGTTCGCCGGATTGTCGAACTGCTGCGGCATGAAATAGCGCGCCGGGTCGGAGGCATGGATCTCTTGAGCCTTGCGGATCGCGCCCGGCATCCCCTCGGGGCCAGGCGTCAGCACGACTTGCGCACCGTAGGCGCGGAGCAGGTTGCGACGCTCGATGGTCGCCGTCTCCGGCAACGTAAGGATGATCGGATAGCCTTTGGCGGCGGCCACGAAGGCGAGCGCGATGCCGGTGTTGCCGGAGGTCGGCTCGACGATGGTGACGCCCGGGCGCAGCCGCCCGTCGCGTTCGGCGGCCTCGATCATGGCGACGCCGATGCGGTCTTTCACGGAACCGGCCGGATTGAACGACTCCATCTTGACCAGGACGGTCGCGCCGACGTCCTTGGCCATGCGCGGTAACTTGACCAGCGGCGTGTTGCCGAACGTATCGGCCAGGTTCTCGTAGACTCTCATGCCTGCATAACCTCAACGAACGGCCTAGGCGTTGCGGCATCCGTATCGAACAGTTGTTCGTCGTGTTTTCGCTTGTCGAGAAGTCGCTCTACGTCGCCGACCTGGATCTCTGGGTCGACTCGATGCGCGCGCGCGAGCGCGGCTACGTCTCGCACGGGCACAGCGATCACGCTCGCGAGCACCGCACCGTCGTCGCAACGCCGAACACCGCAGCGATCTGTCGCGTGCGCTTCTCCAAGCGCTCGCAAAAGCCCGTGCAGACCTCGTTCCTCGAACGTCGGCCGCCGCGACCGCCCTGCATCTTCGAAGAGCGCGGCATGAACGAACCGTGGGACGAAAGCGAGCATCGGCTCACGCTCTTCTCGGCCGGCCACGTGCTCGGCAGTTCGCAGTTGCTGGTCGAGGGCGAACGCGGACGCTTCGTCTACACCGGCGACTTCAAGCTCGCGTCCTCGCTCACGTGCGAACCGCCGGAGGTCAAACCGTGCGACGTGGTGCTGATGGAGTGCACGTTCGGGCGCTCGCACTACGTCTTTCCGCCGAAGGAAGAACTGCACGCCGAGATGATCGCGTTCGCGAGGCGCGCGCTCGAAGACGGCG
>JALYSX010000352.1 GCA_030854585.1 Vulcanimicrobiota bacterium | reverse complement strand
ATGCGATCCTCTCGCGGTGGCCCGTCACGCATAGCGAGGTGATCCCGCTTCCGAACGGCGGGAGCGACGAGCAACGAAGCATCGTCTTCGCCGAGCTCGCGGCGCCCTTCGGAAAAGTGCCGGTATTCTGCACGCATCTCAACTGGAAGCTCCATCACGGACACGTCCGCCAGTTGCAGGTGAAGGCGCTCGCCGAGGCGGTCGCCCGACTCGCCCCCATCGAAGGCTTCCCGCCGCTCGTGATGGGCGACTTCAACGCCGAGCCCGACTCCGACGAGATCCGCTACCTGCGCGGCTTGACCGGTCTCGGCGGGCCGTGCGTGTACTTTGCAGACAGTTTCGCCGCCGCGGGTGACGGCTCGCCCGGAACGACGTTCTCGAAGCGGAATCCCTACGCCGGCCCGCTTCGCGAGCCCGAGCGACGCATAGACTACGTCTTCGTAAGGGGCCCGGACGATTCGCAGCGGGGTGAGCCCACCGAGGCTTCGGTCTGCTTCGATCAGCCGCACGAAGGGGCCTTCCCGAGCGATCACTTCGGCGTCATCGCGACGATCACCGCGGGCCGCTGAATCCCTTGTAGGATGGCGCGGTGCGAAGGCGCGTCGGGATCGCAGGGCTCTTCGGCGTGGTCGTGGCGCTCGCTCCGCTAGTGGCCAGCGCACAACAGAAGCCGACGTCGCGGTCGTACGAATATTCTCCCTACGAGAAGGAGACGATCGCGCGCGCGCTCGCGGCGACGCACACCCAGCTCGACCCGGCGCCCGAAGGAAAGCCCATCGAGCGGATCGAGACCCTTCGCCTCGAGGTCCTCGAGGACCGCGACCCCATCCCCGACGACGTCGCGGGCATTCCGGCGCGCCGGCTCCTGAATGATCTGCACTACGTCTCGCGCGACTTCGTGATCCGGCGCGAAGTCCTCGTCAAGGAGGGCGAGCCCTATCAACAGGTACTGATCGACGAGACCGCGCGGAACATGCGGGTCAACATGCCGTTCCAGGTGTCGCTGGTGATCATCGTTCCCATCCGGGGCACGACACCGGACAAGGTGAGGCTGCTCGTCATCACCAAGGACATCTGGAGCTTGCGCCTCTCGTTCGACGTCTCGGTGACACCGGGCGGAATCGAGAACCTCCTCATCGTCCCGCAGGAGACGAACCTCCTCGGGTGGCAACACACCGTCTCGACGCGCTTCCAGTACCAGCCCGAGACCTACACGTTCGGCGTCGGGTACAACATCCCGCGGTTCGGCTCGTCGTGGATCGGGGCTTCGGCGTCGGCCAACGTCACGTTCAACAGGCGATCTGGCGAGGCGGAGGGCTCTGCGGTCGCGGTGTCGGTCGGGCAAGGCCTCTACTCGACGCTCACAGACTGGGCCTGGAGCGCGGGCGCTTCGGAGGGAACGGGGGTCTCGCGTCGATACGTCAACGCGCGCGTCGCAACGTTCGACTCGCTTGCCACGCCTGCCGTGCGCGACAACATTCCGACCGAGTTCAAGACGGCATCGTATGCCGCGTCGATCGGAGTCACGCGCTCGTTCGGCTGGGGTCTCAAGAACAACTTCGGCCTGACCATGAACGCCTCGTCGTCGAACGTCAGGACGATCGACGCCGACCTCGCCGGACGTGATCCACGCGCCATCGCCGACTTCAATGCGCGCTTCATTCCGATCGGCGAAACGCGCGTGTATCCCGCGCTCTCGTGGGCGACGTTCTCGAACGACTATCTGCGCACGCTCGACGTCACGACCCTGGCGCTCCAGGAGGATTTCCGTCTCGGCCACGACATCAGTGCCTCCGTCTATCCGGTGCGAAAGGCGCTCGGCTCGACCCGCGATCTCATTGGGTTCACCGGCCACGCGGGATATTCGGTGCCGCTCGGCGACGGCCTGGCTGGCGCGAGCGTCTCCGTCTTCCAGGAGTACGAGGACACGAACCTCAGTGACGCGTCGGTCAGCGGCGGCTTCACCGGAGTGACGCCGCGTATCGGCGTCGGTCGGTTCGTGATGAGCACCTCGTTCCTCAGTCGCTACAAGAACTACCTCAACGCGAAGACGATCACGGGCGGCAACGGCCAGCTGCGCGGCTATCCATCGAACTTCTTCTTCGGCTCGGACGCGGTCTTTTACAACCTCGAGTTCCGTTCGACGTCGGTGGAGATCCTGAAGTGCGCGTTCGGAGGCGTCGCGTTCTACGACGCGGGCGATGCCGCCGCAGGCTTCGATGCGCTCCATGCGAAGCAGTCGGTGGGCTTCGGGGTGCGCGCGCTCTTCCCGCAGGTCAATCGCGCGGTCTTCCGACTCGACCTCGCGTTTCCGCTGACGCGCGGCCCGTTCCCCGAGACCGGCATTCCTACGCCGGTCGATCCGGTGGGCTTCTATTTCAGCTTCGGTCAGGCGTTCGGTCCCTGAGCCGCGCGCGGATCGAAGACGATCCGCGGATCCGTGCGGCATCGGAATTTTCCTGATTTCCAGCATTCTCGACGCCGGGGGCGCTCGCAGAGCCGCGCTCCAGCGAAGGGTTGCGCTCGAGCGCTCGTGGCACCCACCTTGCTCGAGCGAGGTCATGACGATGACGAAGCTCGGTCTGGCGGCTCTGGCGGCGACCTTCGTGTTCGCGACGACGGCGTCGGCTGCGCCTCACGCCAAGAAGGCGCGCGGGCCGAGAGGTGCGGTGAAGGCGAGCAAGCGAGCCAAGCCTGCCGCCGACGCGACCATCCTGGCCGCGAAGGTCCCGGGGCCGTCGCCGTCGGCGGCTTCTTCGAGCGAGCCGCCGCCGTCGCCGTCGCGCCCGCTCTTGCCGATCACGTGCACGGCGTCATCGAAGGACGCGCGTTGCGGCAGGGCGGACAACGTCTCCGGCGGGACCATCGGCGCGGGGCCGGCGATCCGCGGCACGTCCGGCTTCCCGAGCATCGGTGA
>JALYSX010000331.1 GCA_030854585.1 Vulcanimicrobiota bacterium | reverse complement strand
CCTCCGAAGCCTATAAAGTCGCGCGATCGTACATGATCCGTCTGGACCGCACTGATTTCGAAGAGCCCCGGCTCTCGCGCCTCGCCGAGCAGACGAATCTCGACGCAACCGCGTTTCGGAGCGCCTTCGCGCACGTCTGCTGATGTTGCCCCAGGACCGCGCTGGAGTCCGCTGCATCAGGGTATAATCCTGTGGATGCATCACGGGTCGCGTCGCTTGTTCGCCTATGCCGCCCTCGCCGTGCTCGTCGTTGCCTGCGCCGGGAGTGGCGGCGCATCGGCACCGACCAGTCCGGGCGCGACCGCGACGCCGACCGGCGCGCCGATGGCGGCGGTCGGGCCTAACTGCCTTGGCGCGACGCCTGCGCCCGTGCTTACACCCCCGCCCGGTCCGTCGCCCGGACCTCCCGCCGGCCTCGCCGTTCCCGTCGGCCTGCACATCCAGCGGATCGCAGCGGTCGGCGGCGCACGCGAACTCGCGAGTCTTCCCAACGGCGACCTGTTGATCGCGACCACCGGTTCGACGGTCGCGCTGCTGCCGTTCGCCGAAAACACGACCGGTGCGCTCGCAGCGCATACCTTTGCTACAATTGGCGATGCGCCCGACGCCGGTGTCGCGTTCTCGTCGTCGCTGTGCACGATCTTCGTCGGCACGCAGCACGGCGTGTATGCGATTCCGTACGCGTACGGCGATCAGACGGCGCGCACGCCGGCACGGATCGCATCCGTGCGAACCGGATCGCCGCCGGCGGGCAGCGACGGGGACGACCACGTCACCACCTCGGTCGCCTACTCGGAGATCGCGAACTTGCTCTACGTCGCGGTCGGTTCCTCATGCAACGCTTGCGCGGAGACCGACGCGACCCGCGCATCGATCTTCCAGATGACGGCGAGCGGTGGAGCGATGACCAAGCGCGCGACCAAGATCCGCAACGGCATCGCGCTCGCCCCAAATCCGCAGAGCGGTCACCTGTGGGTGGGCGACGCCGGTCAGGACAATCTCCCGAGCACGCACCCGTTCGAGTTCATCGACGACGTCACCACGCACGGCGGCGTCGCCGACTATGGCTGGCCGGACTGCGAGGAAAACCACGTCGTATATACCGCCGGCGCACAATGCGCCGCGACGGTTGCGCCATTGCTCGAGTTCCCAGCTTATTCTACCACAATTGGCGCGACGTTCTACCCGACGCAGGCGGGTTTGCCGAACGGCTTCCCGTCCCAGTATCGCGGCGGCTTGTTCGTCACGCGCCATGGATCCTGGCACACGCCGAATGGCTGCAATGTGAACCCCGAGGTCGACTTCGTCCCGATGAACGGCGACGTCCCCGTAACGGCGGTGAACTGGAGCGATCCGACCACGCAGTGGACGCCGTTCGTCACAGGCTTTCAGCCCGGCTGCTCTGCAACGTCGCGCATCGGTCGCCCGACCGGCGTCACCGTGGGCGCTAGCGGAACGCTCTTCGTCTCCGACGACCAATCCGGTGCGATCTACCGCATCCGTCCATAGTCGGAACGAGCCCGGCGCACGTGGTGTGCGTCGGGTTCGGCGTCTAGTCTCGGTGTATTCGTGCCCGTTCGCGCCCTCGTGACCGCCGACGCCGAAGGCGGCAGTTCTTTAGAAACCGGCGATCGCTTCCGCAGGCGCATGGATCGTTCCGGCCGAGCTTCTCAAGGGAGCTCCTTATCGCCATGAACGATCCGGAAGCCACGCTTCACCCTCGTCTCCGAGGGGAAGCCCTTGCGTCGTTACTCGACCACTCGAAAGCCGACCTGGTCGATCTCTTCTTCTCTCATGATACCTACCTCCATAGTAATGCCGAGAGGCCGGTGCATCGCTGCACCGGCCTCATCGGTTCTGTAAATCTGGCACTGTCCTACTTTCGATCGGTCCCTGCGGACCGCCTATCATCGGCGCTGGCGGGCTTAACTGCCGTGTTCGGGATGGGAACGGGTGGGACCCCGCCGCCATAAGCGCCAGAAACTTGATCCCCAGCCGCGACGACGAGCCTGAGCTCATGAGCCGATCGCGGTGGGAAAGCTGTATAGAGAAGAACTTCCAAGTGCTAAACGATTTTGAGCGATTGTTGTGGGATTCTAAAAATTTCCGGGCTATTAGTACCGCTCAGCTCCACATCTTGCGATGCTTCCACCTGCGGCCTATCAACGTGGTAGTCTACCACGACCCTTCACTCTGTTCGAGATTGAAGTCTCATCTTGGAGTCAGTTTCACGCTTATATGCTTTCAGCGTTTATCTGATCCGAACATAGCTACCCGGCTATGCCCCTGGCGGGACAACCGGTTCACCAGAGGTTCGTTCGACCCGGTCCTCTCGTACTAGGGTCCACACTCCTCAAACTTCCCGCGCCCACAGCGGATAGGGACCGAACTGTCTCACGACGTTCTGAACCCAGATCGCGTACCGCTTTAATGGGCGAACAGCCCAACCCTTGGGACC
>JALYSX010000325.1 GCA_030854585.1 Vulcanimicrobiota bacterium | reverse complement strand
CAGCTCAAGATGTTCCTCACGCGCCTGGGCGAAGGCTCGACGATGGTGGTGACCGGCGACGTCACCCAGATCGATCTCCCGCGCGGCGCGCACAGCGGGCTACCGGAAGCGCCGCGCCGGTTCGGCGGGATCGACGAGATCGGCGTCGTGGAACTGACCGAGAGCGACATCGTGCGCCATCCGCTGGTGAACATCATCGTGCGCGCTTACGCCGCAGATCCGTGATCTACTACCGGAACGACGTGCGCAAGAGCGGCGTCGACGGACGGGCGTTGCGTGCGACCGCGAAGCGCTTGCTGGCAGCGGCCGATGAAGCAGGCTCCTCGCTCTCGCTCACGTTGATCGGCGACGACGCGATGCGCGGACTCAACCGCGATCATCGCGGGAAAGATACGCCGACCGACGTGCTCAGCTTTCCGCTCGAGCCGGGTCATTCGGAGGTCGAGCGGATGATCGGGGATGTCGTCATTTCGATCGATACGGCACGTCGGCAGGCGGAGGAATACGATGCGCCGTTGCAGCGCGAGCTCGAGCGGTTACTGATCCATGGCGTTCTGCACGTGCTCGGACACGATCACGTGAAGGCCGGCGAACGGAAGGTCATGGAGGCCGAGGAACGCCGCCTTGCCTCCGCCATCGGCATGCCGTGGCCCTACCTCACGTGAAACTCTTCCGCTCGTTCAACCACGCCTTCGAGGGGATCATGTACGCGGCGCGCACGCAGGCGAATATGCGCATCCATCTCGTCGTCGCGGCGTTGGTGTTGATCGCAACGCTGCTGCTGCGGCTCGACCGGTTCTACGTGATCGCCGTGATCGTGCTGATCGCGCTCGTGCTCGCGCTCGAACTGATCAACACCGCGATCGAAGCGATCGTCGATCTCCTCACCGTCGCGCACCATCCGCTCGCTAAGACCGCCAAGGACGCGGCCGCCGGCGCGGTCCTGGTCGCCTCGTGCGCGGCCGTGCTGGTCGGCTACCTGGTCTTCTATCAGGGCATCACGAGCGGCGGCGCGAGCGTCTTCGCGGCCGTCCGGGCGGTCCCGGCCAACGTGGCTCTGATCGCCCTCGCGGTCGCCGCCATCCTGACGATCGTTGCCAAGGCCTGGGCCGGCCGCGGTTCGGCTCTCCAGGGCGGCGCGGTGAGCGGACACGCCGCCCTGGCGTTCGCCGCCGCCACCTTGCTCGCGATGCTCTACCAGCGGGCCTTGCCGGCGCTCCTGGGGTACCTGATCGCGGCCCTGGTCGCTCAATCGCGTGTCGAGGCCAAGATCCACTCGGTCTTCGAGGTGCTCTGGGGCGCGATCTTGGGCTCGCTGGTCGCCCTCGCCGTCTATCTCCTCGTGCACGCGCACGGTGTGCTATAATGGCCCGGCTTTGTCGAACACGACCCCACCCCGACCCGCGCAGCCCCCTGGCACCTTCGTGACCACGGGGGCAAGCGACGCCCGCATGGCGTTCCACCTATGACCCAGTCGCAAGATCTGCAGATCGTCGCTCTGGTGGTGCTGGTCTTCGCGGCCGCATTCTTCGCCGCATCCGAAGGCGCGCTGATCTCCGTCTCGCGCCTGCGCGTCCGCGGCATGGTCGAGCGGGGCGTTAAGCGATCCATGCCGCTGCTCAAGATCCTCGACGACCGGAACAGGTTCCTGACGACGGTGTTGATCGGGAACACGATCGTGCTGCTCGGTGCCGATTCGCTCGCGACGTACCTCTTCATCCAGCTCGGCTTCCCGGACGCGGCCCTGATCTCGACGGCGGTGATGACGTTCGTCATCCTGCTCTTCGGCGAGATCATCCCGAAGACGGTCGCGGTCTCCGACGGCGATCGCTGGGCCCTGCGGCTCGCACCGATGATGCGCGTCATCGCGTGGGTGTTGAACCCGCTCGTCGCGTTCTTCCAATTCTTGCGGGATCTGCTGCTGCGGCCGCTCGGGGTGAAGAACTCGCACCAGATATTCGTGACGGAGGAGGATATCCGCACCTTGGTCAACGTCGGCGCCGAGCAGCGCGTGATAGAAGAGCAAGAGCGCGAGATGATCCATTCGATCATCGAGTTCGGCGACACGATCGTGCGCGAGGTCATGACCCCGCGCCCGGAGATCGTGGCGGTCTCGATCGACGAATCACCGCGACGCGCGCTCGACCTCGTGATCGCGGAAGGCTATTCCAAACTGCCCGTCTACCAGGAGTCGAAAGACGACGTGGTCGGCGTGGTGCACGATCGCGAGCTGCTGATCGCTCTGTCCAACGGAACGCTCGCGCAGGCGTCGCTGCGCTCGCTGATGCGACACGTCTCGCACGTCCCGGAGACGAAGAAGATCGCCGAACTGCTGCGCGAGATGCAGCGCGATAAGTTCTCGATGTCGATCGTGGTGGACGAGTACGGCGGTACCGACGGTTTGGTGACCATGGAAGACCTGCTCGAAGAGATCGTCGGCGAGATCCGCGACGAACACGACGAGGACGAACAGGAGCCGATCCGGATCGTCAACGAGAACGAGGCCGTGGTCGACGCGGGCGTCAACATCGAAGACGTCAACGCGAAGCTCGGCACGCGCCTGCCGACCGAGGAGTTCGAGACGCTCGGCGGCTACACCGTCGGCCTGTTCGGACGCCTGCCGGTCGAGGGCGAAGAGATCGATGCCGACGCGCACACGCGCCTACGGGTGGACCGAACGCGTGGCCGCCGGATCATGGCCGTACACGTGTACTCGACCAACGGGCGTAGCCGGCATCCCTCCGGTGACGACAGCGAGATCGAAGAGATCGAGGAGACCGACGATGTCCACTGACGATCTGCTCGAGGCGGCCAAGGCCGTTCGCGCCAACGCCTACGCGCCGTACTCCAACTTCGCGGTGGGCGCTGCCGTCCGTGCCGAGGACGGCACGATCGTCACCGGTTGCAACGTCGAGAACGCGAGTTACGGCTTGGGGATCTGCGCCGAGCGCAACGCGCTGACGACCGCCGTCGCGCAAGGCCTGCGGCGCTTCACCGAGATCGCCATCGCAGGCCCCGCGGGGATCGCGACCGCGCCGTGCGGAGCGTGCCGCCAGTTCATCGCGGAGTTCGACCCGGCGATGCCGGTCACGTACACGGGCCCGGGCGAACCGGTCCGGACTACGCTTGCGCTTCTGCTGCCGGAATCGTTCGGCCCCCGCGCGCTCGGGAAATAGGCTTGCGGCGTGAGCCAACCCCGCGCCTACAAAGCGCGCGGCATCGTGCTCCGCGCGCGCAATCTCGGCGAAGCAGATAAGATCGTGACGTTCTTTACCGACGAACGCGGCAAACTCGATGCGGTTGCGAAGGGCGTACGCCGATCCAAGAGCCATCTCGCCGGACGTTTGGAGTTCGGTTCCGAGAGCGCGCTCACGCTGCATCGCGGGCGCAATCTGGACATCATCGTCGGAGCCGATCTGGTCACATCGCGCTGGATCGTCGAGCCGGGCGCGTTCGCGGCGGCGAGCGTCATGCTCGAGACGATCGAGGCTCTCTGCGAACCCGACCTGCCGATGCCGGAGGTCTATGCGTTGCTCTCGGGCGCGCTCACGGCC
>JALYSX010000263.1 GCA_030854585.1 Vulcanimicrobiota bacterium | reverse complement strand
CTCCTATACCCGGCAGAGGCGTCTCCATGCTAGGGTTCGTCCTCCCAGACCAGCGCGACGATCTTCCAGCCGGCCGGGAATTTCACGAACTGGAAGAACTTCGTCCCAAGTCCTTCGAACGGTTCGCCCGAGAGCACACCCCGTTTTCGGTACGTGCTAAAGCGCTGCGCGATCTTTCCGGAGATCTCGGTTCGACCGTCGACCTCTTCTTCACGAAAGCACGTGAGTTCGCCGCCGTTCAGCAATAGTAGACGCGGCTCCACGAACGAATCCACATCGTACGTGACCATCTCTCCGGGTCCCGCCTTCACGATCACGCCTTCCGATGCGAACATATCGTGAATCGAGTCGAGGTTCACGTTGCCGCCCTCTTCGAGCGTGAAGAGGTCGAAGAATGCGGCCGCCAGTGCATCCAGTTCCGTCTCGTCGTTTGGCGTCGGCATGCCCGTCATTTGGCGGCAAAGCGATGGGAACCCCGCAAACAGCTTTGCGCTCCGTTCGACGCATTCGGCGGGCGCGACGGGACGCGGCTCCCCTCCGACGACCGCCTCCGCCGTCCGGCGGGAGGTCGGCACCAGCGCCTGAAAAGGGTGCCGGGTCTTGCGTGAACTGCTTCGTGACCGATAGTACCTCGCCTATTTCCTCGCGCGCCTAAGCGCGCGCCTCGCCTATAGCGTCGAGACGGTCGCGATCGGCTGGCAGGTCTACGGCCTACGCCACCAAGCCTTCGACATCGGGCTCGTCGGGCTCGTGCTGTTCGTGCCTCAGTTATTGCTCGCGATTCCGGCGGGAATCATCGCCGACCGGTTCGACCGGCGGTTGGTCTGCATTCTCGCTACGTGCGGCGAGGCCGCGGCCGTGCTCGCGTTCGTCGCACTGATCCTGACGGGAACGCATTCGCTCGCGCTCAACCTCTGCGCGGTCGGCATCATCGGGATCGCGCACGCGCTCGGCGATCCGGCCGAGCGGACGCTCCTGGCCGGCATCGTGCGGGCCGGTCATTATATCCGTGCGCAGGCGATGACGACCTCGATCGGCCAGATCATCACGATCGCCGGCCCCGCACTCGGCGGCATCCTGATCGCGATCGGTACGCCGGTCGCCTTCGCGGTTGCGGCCGTCGCCTACGCGATGGCTGCGACCGCGTTCTCTTTTCTCAGAACACGTCCGACCGCCGACGAACCGATCGAACTCCGCGCAGCCGCCGACGGCATCGGCTTCATCTTCTCGCATCCGGTCATCCTCGGCGCGATCACGCTCGATCTGTTCGCGGTCCTGTTCGGCGGGGCGGTCGCCTTGCTGCCGATCTACGCCACCCAGATCCTCCACGTCGGCCCGATCGGCTACGGTGCGCTCACCAGCGCTCCGGCGCTCGGCGCTTTGCTGGTCGGTGGCTACGTCGCGCGGCGCCCGATCACACGCAACGCGGGCATGACCCTGATCTGGGTGGTCGCCGGTTTCGGGGTCGCGACGATCGTCTTCGGCCTCTCGCACAACCTGATCGTATCGCTGATCGCGCTTGCCGCGACCGGCGGATTCGACGTGGTGAGCGTCGTTATCCGCAGCGCCCTCGTGCAGTTGGATACGCCGGACGAGATGCGCGGCCGGGTGAGCGCCGTTGAGAACATCTTCATCGGCGCATCCAATCAGCTCGGCGCGTTCGAATCCGGCGCACTGGCCGCCCTGGTCGGCCCGATCGTGGCGGTCGTCGCCGGAGGCATCGCCACTCTCGCCGTCATCGCCATCAGCGCCCGCGCATTCCCCAAACTACGGAACTACGACCGCCTCGGGGAGCCTCAGCCCTAGTCCGAGGGCGGGACCTCGGCTTGGGGGCAGATCGACTCGACACTGGTGCTGGCGTCTGGCGACTCCGTCGAGCCGGCGCCTCGTTCGTAGCGAGCGACGGCGGCGAAGGTGCCGCCGATCGCGATCGTCTCTTCGACGGCCAGTTTCGGTGTTCGGAAGGCGATGAAGTGTCCTCTCTGGCCGCCGCAGAGCGCGACGCTCTTCTCCTCCGAGACGGACGCGCCTGTGGGCAGCGCGGCCTTCACCGCGGCTACATAGGCATCGAGGGTGACACCATCGCCGTCGCCGATCGCGTAGAAG
>JALYSX010000240.1 GCA_030854585.1 Vulcanimicrobiota bacterium | reverse complement strand
CCCATAGACGGTCGCCGAGACGAACACGATCGTCGCGATCGCGACGTCTAGCCGGAAGCCGCGTGGGTTGCCCCAGAGCAGCGCGCGTCTGGTGCTCAGATATTGCTGGAGCCAGACGCCGATCACGACGATGAAACTCACGCCGAAGCCCATCACGCCGTACCACTTGCTCGCGACCAGCGCGCCCAAGGCGATCGTAAAGGCGATCAGCCAGAAGCGCGCGTCCTTGCCGTCCTGCCTTGCAGCCCCGGCGGCGACCGCCCCGGGCGTGAAGATCGCTTCGGTCTCCGGCGTCTTGTAGACGACGGTCGCATCCCGCGCGTAGGCGATCTGGAGATCGTCGTCGGTGTAGAGCAGACCGTTGGCCTTGGACTGGGTGCGCCATCCGAGGCGCGGCGTCTTGGCGTTGGAGTCGAGCACGCCACCGTCCGGCGTCTCGAGCACGACCGCGCCGTCGGCCGCGCGCGCCGCGTGCGAACCGTCGGGATACGAGATCTCGCTCCGCGTGCCCGGGAAGAATCGCGGCAAGACGAGAAGCCGCAGGACTAGATAGAGTCCGAACGCCGCCCAGACGCCGGCCGCCAAGCCCGCCGCGGCGGACTGGTGCAATATCCAGGTCGTGAGGATCAGACTCCCGACGACGCATACGGCGAGCGATCCAAGACCGGCAAACACCGCAGCCAACTCTTCGCTCGGCGGCGTCGCCTTGCGCACGTTGACCTGCGCGGCGATCCAGAAGCGGTAGAACGCGTAGACGGCCGCGAGAGCGAAGAAGATGACGAAGCCTTCCGGCGTCGCGATGCGCGACTGCACGAAGTGCATGCCGTCGAACAGGAAGAAGCTGGTCGCGATCGTCGCGAACACGATCGATCCGGTGATCCGCTTGGCGAAGATGTAGAGCAGCACGATCACGAACGCGCCGAAGACGACGTCGAGGAAGCGCCAGCCGGCGGCGTTGTCGCCGCCGTGCATGCCGCCGAACATCGTCATCGAGAGCGTCACAAGCAGCTTGGTCAGCGGCGGGTGGGTGTTCTCGTAGATCGGGAGATTCTTGCTCAGGTATTCCTCGCCGGCGCGCGCGAAATAGATCTCGTCGAAGATCTTCTCGGAGATCTGCGCATAGCCGATGTACGAGAGCACGAACGAGATCGCGCCCATGCCGCCGGCGATCGCCCAGTCGATCCAACTCCGCATCCCGACCAGACCTTCGTGCGGATCGAACCACCGCCGGATCGTGCGCTCCGGTACGGTTGCGACGAGCGGCGACGACTTCGAGGGCGCGCCCGACGCCGGAGTCTTCGCCTTCGCCGATGCTTCGCTCCCCAAGAAGAGATAGCCGAGCGTGAAGAACGTCGCGACATTGACGAGCGAGAGCAGGTGGTCGGGCAGGCCCCACAGGTCATGACGGTCGATCGGCGCGTTCTGCTCCATCGCGAGCATGTATTGCAGCGAGTACTGCAGATTGGCGAACGTCACGACCGTAAAGACGATCGCCGCCCAGAGATAGCGGCGGCCGAACGTGATCGCCGCGATCGTGAAGAGCAGGCCGTCGAAGATGTAGCGCTCGTGCATGCGCGACGCCAGGATGAAGAAGGCCAACAGCAGCAGCGTCCCGCTCTCGAGGAAAGCCTGCGCAGTGCGCGTCTGGACGTAACGCCATAGGATCAAGGCGGCCGCAGCGAGCAGCAATCCCCACGACCAGAGCGCCTGCGGGACGAAGAAGATCGGCAGGCTGTCCGGCTGCCAGAACGCCTGTTTGATGCCCCAGAGGTTGAACGCGTTGACCGAACTGACGGGATATTCGTTGAAGCCGAACGCGTACTTGTTCCAAAGCCACACGAACGCATCGACCGGATTCCACGTCGGATGGAACGGCAACGTCAGGAAGAGCGTCAGTACGAGGCTCGACGCAACGCCGATCGCCGTCGCCTTCAGGCGCATCTCGCGCTTGGCGACGTCGACGAAAGCGAACGCAAGGAAGAGTGGGATCAAGATCGCGGCCTGCGGTTTGATCAGCAGCGAATAGCCGAAAAGCACCCAGGCGCCGCCGATGAACCAGGGCGCGCGCTCGGTCTCGTCGTCGGAGCGGAGCAACAAGTAGAGCGTGAGCAGCGCCATGCCGCCGGCGATCGCGTCGACCTGGCCCCACATCGCGGAGATCAGGATCACGACCGGATTTAGCACGTAGAGCACCGAAGCGCCGAGCGCCCAGCGCTCGTCCGCAAAGCGGCGCACGAGTTTGAAGAGCAGGACGCCGACCAACAGATCCGCGACGACGGCCGGGGCCTTCACCAGCACGCGGAGGATCGTGTAGTTCGGATCGCCGTGCTTGAAGAACGCTTCCCAGAGCCAGCCGATCACGCTCAGGATGTAGAAATAGCCCGGCGGATAGTCGGCGAATCCGGCTTTCGCGTAGAACTGCGAGTAGCCGTGTTCCGCAAGCGTGAGCGACCACGATTGGAATGCCTGGACGTCGTTGTGGAAACCGTCGCTTCCGATGAAGAACAGCCGCGCGATCAGCCCGACGATCAGGATCAGCCAGAGCGGTCGTGCGATGGTCTTCACGCCGGGAAGTCTCCTCGAAGTAAAAAGTCACGAACGCCGCCCTGGGGGTGGCGCTCGATAAGTGCGAGATGTTCTGCGGAGGCACGGCGCGCGGCCTCTCTCGCGCCCAAAGCGTCGAGCGCGTCCACCACCCGATCGACGTCGGCCTGCGCGAGCGGTTCGCCGCGCCCGTAGGCCTCGGTCACCACCGTGCGAGCCGCCGACTCCGGCCCCGAGAGCGCCCAGGCGACCGGATAGGTCCACTTCCGACGGGCGATGTCTATTCCGCGCTGCTTCCCGGTAGCGTCCGCGTCGGCCCAGATGCCGAGCACGTCGTCCGCGATCTGGAAGGCCAGTCCGTACGAACTGCCGAGCGACCGATACGTGCCGATCGCGCCGTCGGCGGCCGCACAGAGCGCACCGAGTTCGCCCGCGGCCGCGAAGAGCGCGCCGGTCTTACCGGCGATCATCGTGGTGTACGCATCCAGCCCGACGTGCGGTTCGAGTTCGAACTGCAGGTCCAACGACTGGCCGTCGCACATCGTCAAATGCGCGCGATGGAGCGCGTGCACCATCCGCACGACGCGCGCAGGGGTATGATGTGCGCCCGCATTGGTCAGCGTGAGAAAGCTGAGCGCGCAGAGCGCGTCGCCGGCGTTGATCGCCTGCGCGACGCCGGCGCGCGACCACAAAGTCGGCCGGCCGTGGCGGAGTTCGTCGCGGTCTTCGATGTCGTCGTGAACGAGCGAGTAGTTGTGCAGGATCTCGAGTGCGACCGCCGCATCGAGCGCGGCTTCGACGTCGGCACCCTCGGACTGTGCGACGACGGCCACGAGGTTCGGGCGCAATCGTTTGCCGCGGCGCGCCGGACCGTAGGCGCCGTAGCCGAAATGGTACGAGAGCAGATCGCCGATCCGTGAAGATCCGCGATGCGAGAGAACGGCGGCTTCGAGATGCGCTTCGAAGCGGTCAGACCAACTGACCGGCAAGCGCTTCCATTCGGTGCTCGACGTCGTCGACCAGCCAGCCCGGCGTCGACGCGCCCGACATCAGTCCGGCGATCTTCACGCCGTCGAACCATGCGCGCTCCAACTCATCCGGCCCCTCGATGTGATAGGCGCGCGCACCCCGCACTTCGGATAGATCCGCGAGGTGTTTGGTGTTCGCCGACGTCTTGCCGCCGACCACGACCATCATATCGACTTCGCCGGCCAAGCGCAGGGCTTCGCTCTGGCGGTTGTTGGTATCCGTGCAGATCGTGTTGACGGCCCGGACTTCGTAGTACTTCGCGGAGAGCGCGCGCACGATGTCGCCGTACCGCTCGCGCGAATAAGTGGACTGCACGACGCTGCCGACCTTGCTGCCGCGCGGGAGCTTGGCAACGTCTTCGACCGTCTCGATGCAC
>JALYSX010000252.1 GCA_030854585.1 Vulcanimicrobiota bacterium | reverse complement strand
TAGACCGGCTTCTTCGCGGTCACCACCCAGACGGCGGTCGCGATCAGCACCACGGCCAAAAACGCAAAGTCTATCATCCTGCCAATCCCTTGCGTTCGGTTTTGAGGATCTCGCCGCGCCAGGTCGCGGAGTAGCCTTCGGCGATGTCGGTGGTCGACTTCTCGTCGGCGACCCGGCCGAGATCCGACGGGATACCGCCCGGACGCTCGTCCGGCGCCTCACCCACGCCCGCCTCGGGCGGCACGAGCAAACGATCCTTGCTATAGATGAACGACCCGCGGCGGTAGTCGGCCATCTCGAAGCGCGGCGTCAGCACGATCGCGTCGGTCGGGCACGCTTCTTCGCACATCCCGCAGAAGATGCAGCGCAGTTGGTCGATCTCGTAGCGCGCGGCGAACCGCTCGCCGGGCGAACGACGGTCGTCGGGGCTGTTCTCGGCACCGACGACCGTGATGGCGTTGGCCGGGCAGGCGACCGAGCAGAGTTCGCAGCCGATACAACGTTCCTTGCCGTCGTCGTAGCGGCGCAGTTCGTGCAGGCCGTGGAAGCGAGGCGCGTGCTGCTTCTTGACCGACGGGTACTGGATGGTCGGCTTCTTCTTGAACATGTAACCGAACGTGACCGACATGCCCTTGAGAATCGCACCGACGTTGAAGAGTTGTTTACGTATTGCCATCGTTATCCCCAGATCGCCACGACGACAGCCGTCGCGATGAGATTGAGCGTGGCGACCGGGAGCAAGACCTTCCAGCCGAACGCCATCAGGCGATCGTAGCGGAAGCGCGGCAGCGTCGCGCGCAGCCACATATAGAAGAACATGAACGCACCGACCTTGAGCAAGAACCAAACGATGCCCGGAATCGCGGTGAGGCCGAACGCCGGATTCCAGCCGCCCAGGAAGAGCAGGGTCGCGATGCACGAGACGGTCAGCATGTTGACGTACTCGGCGATGAAGAACAGGCCGAAGCGCAGACCCGAGTACTCGGTGTGGAACCCGGCGACCAGTTCGGTCTCGGCTTCGACCAGATCGAAGGGGGTGCGATTGGTCTCGGCGACCGCAGTGATCGCGTAGAGCAAGAAGCCGACGATCTGCGGACCGATGAACCACCACTTGATCTGCGCGTGGACGATTCCGTCGAGCGAGGTCGTACCAGCCAGGATCAACACGCCGACGAACGACATCGTCATCGCGAGTTCGTAGCTGATCATCTGCGCGGTCGAACGGATCGAACCGAGTAATGGATATTTGGAACCGGAGGCCCAGCCGCCGAGCGTGATGCCGTAGACCCCGAGCGAGCTGATCGCCATCAGCAGCAGGATGCCGGCGTTGACATTGCCGACCGCCCAGACGCCGTCCTTTGATTCGCCGAACGGGATGATCGCGTAGACCGCAAACGCCGTCAACAGCGAGATGAACGGCGCGAGCCGGTAGATCAGCGGATCAGCCGACTTCGGCGTGAGATCTTCTTTCAGGATGAGCTTGGCGGCGTCGGCGGCCGGTTGGAGCAGGCCCCACGGGCCGACCCGGTTCGGGCCTGGGCGCAACTGCATCCAGCCGAGCACCTTGCGCTCGAACAGCATCGCGTACGCAAACGTCGTGATCACCACGAACGCGAGCACGAACGATTTGAGCAACACGAACGGCCAGAATGGCGCGGTGACGATCGAGTGGAGCAAGTCCATCACGCCTCCACCGCTTCTTCGACCGCAACCACCGGTCGCAACGCCGCGATCCGCTCATCATGCGCGGAGGTACCGCCACCCGCAAACAGATGAGTGGGCTTCGCGACCATCTTGTCATCCCGAGCGTCGGCGCCGAAGGCGCCAGAGTCGAGGGACGTTACCCCCATCTTCGCCGCCGCCTCGATCACCGCGCGTTCGAGCGCTTCGCTGGTCGGCAACTCGATATCCAACTGCTGCGCGAGACCGATCAACATCTCGAGATCTGAGAGCGATCCTTCCGGCGCGTCGAGTGACTGGTTCACCGGCAACAGATCACCGGCCAGGTCCATCGTAGTGCCGCTCTTCTCGAA
>JALYSX010000191.1 GCA_030854585.1 Vulcanimicrobiota bacterium | reverse complement strand
AATCTTCGGGCTCGGGTGCCGATATCAGGCCGCGCCCGAAGACGATCTCCGCAAGGCGGCCTGGGAGGGGCGGCCGGCGAACGAACTCGACGTGAACGCCGAGCCCGAGGTTGGTCGTCACGGTGTTCACTCTCTGCAGGTCGTCGCTCGGCTCGGGACAATCGATGCGAGTATGTGCACCGCGGCTCTCGCGCCGCTTCAGCGCACTGCGAATAATCGTTTCTGCGATACATACCATATTCTTAACGTCAAGAGCCGTATGCCAACCTGGATTGTAGAGGCGGGAACCCGTTGCGCGAACGTGTGCGGCGCGAACGCGCAGCGCGTCAAGCGATCGCAACGCCTCGAGCAGCCCGGCTTCGGTGCGGAAAACGCCGACGTTCGTCATCATCACGCTCTGCAAGTCGGTCTGGACGTCGAAGGGGTTCTCGCCACCTTCTACTTCAAAAGGCGCCAGCATTTCTCGTTCCGCGCGTGCGACCTCGTCGGGATCTGGGACGACGCGCGTTGCGGAATGCGCGAACGCTGCGGCCGCCGCGCCGGCCCGCCTGCCAAACACCAGCAGGTCCGAGAGTGAATTTCCACCGAGGCGATTCGCGCCGTGCAGTCCACCTGCGCACTCACCTGCGGCGAACAGTCCCACGATGTTCGTCGCGGCGGTCTCGGCGTCGACCCGGATTCCCCCCATGATGTAATGCGTGGTCGGATAGACCTCCATACGTTCCTTGGTGATGTCGATCTTCGCGAAGTCCAGGAACTGCGTGTACATCGAAGGTAGCTTCTTTTTGATGAACCTTGCCGGCTTGTGCGCGATCGAGAGGTACATTCCGCCGTGCGGTGATCCGCGCCCCTCTCGTACCTCGGTCGCGATGGCTCGCGCGACGACGTCGCGCGTTGAAAGCTCCATCCGTTGCGGGTCGTACTTTTCCATAAAGCGTTCACCCGCGTTGTTGGTGAGCAAGCCACCCTCGCCGCGCACTGATTCCGTCACCAAAATGCCGCGCACGCTGGGCGGCCACACCATTCCGGTCGGATGAAATTGTATGAACTCCATATCCATGAGTTCTGCGCCCGCCTCGAACGCGAGCGCCTGGCCATCGGCCGTTCCTTCCCAGGAGTTCGACGTGACCGAGTACAGACGACCCGAGCCTCCCGTCGCTATAATCACCGCCGGCGCCTCGAAGACGGCTACTCGCCCGGTCTCGCGCGCGAAACCTACCGCACCGGCTATGCGGCCATCGCTCTTCAACAATCGCGTGATCGTATATTCCATGTACACATCAAGCTTTAGCTCGACGGTGCGATCCTGCAAGGTGCGCATGAGCTCGAGGCCGGTACGGTCGCCGACTTGGACCAATCGCTTATGCGTGTGTCCGCCGAAAAGACGTTGCATAATGCCGCCCTCCGGCGTTCTATCGAACAGCGCACCCCACAATTCGAGGTTCTCGATCTCACCAGGTGCCTCTTGGGCGTGCAGTTCCGCCATCCGCCAGTTGTTGAGATATTTGCCGCCGGCCATCGTATCGCGAAAGTGCGTTTGCCAGTTATCGCGCGAATCGACACTGCCGATCGCTGCTGCGATACCGCCCTCGGCAACGACCGTGTGAGCCTTGCCCAGTAGCGATTTACAGACGATCGCCACCCGTGCGCCGGCGGATGCAGCCTCGATAGCGGCCCGCAATCCGGCCCCGCCGGCCCCGATGACCAGTACGTCCGCACGAATATTCGACCCCGCGAGCGTCACAGAAGCCGCCAGTCGCTTACGATGCCCATCGCGCACAAACGGATGTACAGATCGGTGAATCCGACACTAAAGAGACTGAACCACGCCCAAGATGGATGGCCCTGGGTCAATCGCGTAACCCCCCGCCACGCTCCATATCGCACGTTGCCGAATAGCGTGCATGAAAAACATCGCATATTGCCTCCTACGACGCTGCGCAGGGCGTGACAACCGAACGTAAAGCCGCTGAGCAACACGACATTCGCGAGTATCACGAGCGACCCGACCCCGATCCCGAACCGACCGTTGAAATCGAACGCACGTAGCGCGTCGGTCCACAACCACAATAACACAAGAATCGAGAGATAGAGAAACCAGCGATGCGCGATCGGAAAGTACTTGAGCGGGGATGCGGTCTCGCCGGTGTAGGTGCGTCTTGGCTCGCTTACCGCACACGCCGGCGGGCTGAGAAAGTAGGCGCGAAAATAGGCCTTACGATAATAATAGCAGGTCAGCCGGAACCCGAGCGGGATCCATAACACTAGTAGCGCGCCAGAGAACGGAAACCATGCGGGACGTAGATACGGCGAGTAGAACGGCGACAGATAGGGTCCGAAGCGATAGTCCGTACCGACGAGCGCCGCCCACGTCGAGTACACGATGAACGCTCCGAGTCCCAGCGCAACGAGGGCGGGCTGGAGCCACCATCGGTCGCGTCGTTCCGTCGCCCCTAAGCCCGGGTTGCCAACGTGCGTGATCGGCACCTGCCTCGGATCCCGCTGCACTACGTCCCCATCCGCGGCCACTACGTTAGGCTCCAGCCGTGTAAGTGCTTCACCGACTGGCGGCATTCCCACTCGATCGCTTCCTCGGTCTCGCGATCGCTCTTCATGATATATCTAGCGTCCGCGGCTACCACGGCACATTCGAGGCTCTCTATAAAGCCCGCACGCTCACGCTTCGCGATCGATGTGGATATCCGCAGCGACCGACCTGTGCTGGGCGTGATTTCTATATGGCTAGAGTCCCGTGAATACGGGACCGTCGCCACCCTGGGGCGGCACGAACGTGATATTTTGGTACGGATCCATGATGTCGCAGGTCTTGCAATGCACGCAGTTGGTGAAGTTGATCTGTAATCGACCTTCAAAGTGACCATCTTCCCTCTTTTCGAAGAGCGGTTCGTACACGGCCGCCGGACAGTAGTACTGGCAAGGGTTATTGTATTCGACCGTACATCGATCGCGGCAGATATCCGTATCCGTGACGTGGAGATGGCACGGCTGATCTTCTTCATGCATCGTGCCGCTGTTATACACGTCGGTAAGCTTGTCAAACGTTACCACGTTGTCGATGAACGCCCGCGGTGACTCTTTGGGTTTCCAGCCGCGCTTTTCCATGCGCTCGTACCCGGCTTTGCCCGGGAGACGCTCGCTGACGCCGAAACCCCGCCCCGCCGCGAGCATGCCGAGAGCGACGTTAGCCACACCAGCAAAGAGGCCGTCTTTGAAGCCCTGATGGAAGTTGCGGGCGGCATAGAGCTCCTCGTACGCCCACGACGCCGTGAATGCGCGCTCGTATGAAGACAACTGCTCCCCGTCGTACTTCTCGACGTGCAGGGCTTGCCACGCCGTCTCGGCCGCGAGCATCCCCGACTTCATGCCGAGATGGATCCCCTTAAGACGCGTCCCGTTTAAGAAACCCGCGGAGTCGCCGACGATCATTAGGCCATCGCCGTAGAATCGCGGCATGGCGAAAAGCCCTCCTTCGGGAATCGCTTTTGCGCCGTAGCGCAATAGCT
>JALYSX010000246.1 GCA_030854585.1 Vulcanimicrobiota bacterium | reverse complement strand
GTATGATGGCGTCGCTCGGCGATCGAGACGGCGTTGCGCAGCTCCCCGGCGGCGCGATGATCGCCGGGCTGCCGGCATGGATGCTGTGGCGCGCGTATTATTGGAGTCGTCTACCGGGAGCGGCGCGCAAACTCGGCGTCGCGGCCGACTGGACGACCGCTGCGCTGTTCGGGCGTTCGCTCGCGCGTTTCGCCTTCGTCCGAGAAGAACGAGAGGAACGGGAACGTGCAGTTAACGGATAAAGTAGCGATCGTCACGGGCGGCGACTCGGGCATCGGCAAGGCGATCGCGCTGACGCTCGCTCGCGAAGGCGCGCGGGTGGTGATCGACTGTCACGGTGATAAGGCGCCGGCCGAAGAGCTGACTGGACGCATCGCGGCTGCCGGCGGCGTGGCGATCGCGTTCGCGGCCGACGTCACGAGCGAGAACGACGTCGAGGCACTGGTCGCCGCCGCGGTCAACGCGTACGGCGGGGTGGACGTGCTGGTGAATAACGCGGGCATCGAGAAGAAGCAGCCGTTCCTCGAAACGCCGCTTACGACGTTCCAAGAAGTGATGGCGGTGAATCTGACCGGGACGTGGCTGTGCAGTCAGGCGGTAGCGCGACAGATGGTGAAGCAGAAGCGCGGCGGCCGGATCGTCAACATATCGTCCGTGCACGAAGAGATGACGATGCCGACCAACGCGCCGTATTGCGCGTCGAAAGGCGCCGTGCGTATGCTGATGCGGACGATCGCGGTCGAGCTGGCCGAGTACGGCATCACGGTGAATAACGTCGCACCCGGCGCGGTCGACACGCCGATGGACGCCCCGTTGAAGAAGGACCCGAAGGAGATGGATACGCTGCTGGCCGAGATCCCGCTGCACCGGATGGCGAAGCCCGAGGAGATCGCCGGCGTCGTCGCGTTTCTGGCATCGGACGACGCGGCCTATATCACGGGCGCTACCTACCTCATCGATGGCGGCATGACGAAGCAATCGGGGAGCCTGTAGTGGATCCGATCGAAGAATACGTGGGCGTCGGCCGCAAGGGTGTCGCCTACGACGTCGCCGATACGGAGGTCGCGGCCGGCAGTACGCTCGGATCGCCGAAATGCGTCTGCATCGTCAAGGCGACGGGTGCGATCGAAAAGATCTATGCGACGGACGTCGGCGAGACCGTCTTCGAAACCGTCGTGGTGCATCATTGGGACCGGCGGACGGGGGTGGCTCTGGGCGCGCTCCCCGGATCTTTCAAGTTCCATCCCGAGCATCAGGAACACCACTTCACGCTCTCCAACGGGATCGAAGTCGCTGAGGACATCTTCGTCCTCAGCGGAGTTCCGACGAAGAAGCGATGCGATCCGCCTGCCATCTATTACGCGATCGAACTCCACAATCCGACCGCGGAGCGGGTCGAGATCGATTCGTCCGGATTCGTGCAGATGCGCGGTTCGGGCAGCGACATCGCCTGCCACTTCAGCAAGGCGCACAACGCGCTGGTGGCGACCGAGGCGAAAGGATCGAAGACGTCGCGGGTATTCGGCTGTTCGACGCACGTGGCGGGCTGGGAGACCACCGACGACGCCGGCAAGGCCGTCGCCAAGCAATGGTCGGGGCGGCTCTCGAACGAGGCGATCGGCCCGTGTCCGGATCCCCTCGGCGTCCTGCACGTGCGCCATCGCATCGATCCGGGTCAGCGCCGCCGGTTCTATTTCTTGCTGACGTTCGCCAGCAGTCCACGGGCCGCGCTGCGGACGTTCGACGCGCTTCCGAACGTCGACGCCGCATTGCGCGCGACGCGCGAGTATTTCGCCCGGACCATCAACCGGGCGGTCGTGCTGACTCCCGACGACGACGTCAACCGCGGGGTGTTGTGGGCGAAGGCCAACATGCTGCGGACGATGCTGCTCGCCCCGACCGGCTGGAGCTTCGTCAACGATCCGTCGCGCTCGAACAACAGCGTGGCGCGCGACACGGCCTGGTTCGCTTTCGGAGCCGACTACGTCGTGCCGGACTTCGCGGAAGCGTCGCTGCTGTGGTACGCCGAACACCTGGAGAAAGACGGGATGGTCGTGGAGTACTACGACATCCGCAACGGCAAGACGGCCGATTACAAGCTCAACATCAACGATAATACGCCGCTTCTCATCATCGCGCTCTGGCATCATTTCAATACGACCGGCGATCGGGCGTTCCTGAAACGTACCTATCCGGCCGCGCTGAAGGCGGCCAAGCGCATCCTTTCGCAGCGCGACGATCGCGGACTCGTCTGGTGCACCGCCGACGGGACGGCAGACTACGGCATCGTCGGGTGGCGCAACGTCATCGAGGGGTATCGTCTCTCCGGCGCAACGACCGAGCTGAACTCGGAGTGCTATGCGGCGTTGCTGACGGTCTCGCATATGGCGCGGGTTTTGGGCGAGCACGAACGCAGCCGCACGTATCGCGACGAAGCGGACGCTCTGCGCGCGGCGATCAACGAGCACCTCTTCGATGCCGAACGCGGGCTCTATTATCTGTGCATCGACCTTGCGGGAAAACGCCGCACGGACGTGACCTGCGATCTGATCTTTCCGGTGATGTTCGGCGTATCGGACGACGAGGTGGGTGCCGGCATCGTCAGTCGGCTGGCGGCGACCGAGTTCTGGAGCGACGCGGGCATGCGGACCGTTCCGCGGAATGCGATCGACTACGGGCCGACGCACGGATACGGGTTGCTCGGCGGCGTCTGGGTCGGGGTGGCGTTCTGGTATGCGTTCGCGGCGGCGCGCTTCAATCCGACCTTCATGGGTTACGCGCTCTCGCAATCGTTCCGACATTATGCGGCGGACCCGCGTCGCAACAACACGGTGCCCGGACAGTTCTCCGAATGGCTCCACGGCGAGACGCTCGTCAATCGCGGAATGATGCTCTCGCCGTGGTTCCCACCGCGCTATCTGTGGGCGGCGATCGAGGGCGCGGCCGGGCTCGACCTTTCGGGCGGCGAGCCGTCGCTGCACCCGAAACTCTCGACGGAATGGCAGTGGCTCGGGGTGCGCGACCTTCCGTTCCGCGGGAAAAAGTTGACCTGGTTCGTAGTGCTCGCGCCGGAGATGCAGATCTACACGAACTACCGGTTTCAGGACTCCGCGCCGTACATCGCCTACGAGACGGATCTGACGGCGAACATGCACATCAGCGGCGAAGGCGTGGTAGGATTCGCGCTACGCGACGGCGCGAAGGTCGCGATCCTTCTCGGCAACACGACGGAACGGACCACGACCGCGGCCTTTCGCATCGAGGACGGCCTGAGCGGATCGTACGCGGTCCGTTCGTTCAACAGTCTGCGCGGCGCCTGGGTCGACGGGCAGGCCGTTGGGGCAGCGGAACTCGCGAAAGGCATTCCATTGCAACTCGAGCAGAAGGGGTTCTGCGTGCTCGAACTCTCGCAGGAGGCGTGATCGTGGGGAGACCGTATGCGTTCGGCGTGAGCGAGTTCACGACGTGGCCGAATACGTTCGCACAAGATGTCGAGCTGTACGCGCGCTGCGGGGCCGACTACATCGAAGTGACGGAGTTCAAGATCGACGCGACGCGGATCGAGGAAGAACTTGCGTCGGTCGCGGCGGCGGGCCTCGGCGTGAGTTCGGTCCAAGCGACGGTGCACTCGCTGTTTCCGGACGGTCTGGCGGGTGAGCCGACCGCGCCCGAGGATCGCGTTCGGCACATCCGCGAATCGATCGAGCGGCTCGCCCCGCACGTGCCGGTCGATACCCCGTTCGTGGTGGTGACGGGCGCGGCGCCGGGCGGGAACGTGCAACACGTGGTCGATACCGCACGGACGGCGTTTCGCGAGTTGGCGGCGGTTGCAGATTCGGTCGGAATGCGCCTGGCCTTCGAACCGCTCAATCCGATGCTGATGAACAGTGACACCGCAATCTGGTCGCTCGACGAGGCGCTGGAACTCGTCGAAATGGTCGACCACCCGTCGTTCGGGGTGTGCGTGGATCTGTGGAACGTCTGTCAGACCGGCGACCTTCCGAGCGTCATCCGCAAGGCGGCCGAGCGGATCTTCCTGGTCCAGGTGAGCGACTATCGGTGCCCGCGTTCGCACAACGACCGGGTCTCCATCGGCGATGGGAACATCGACTTTCCGAGGATTCTCGCGGCGGTTCGTTCGACGGTCTACGACGGACCGTACGTGCTCGAGATCTTCTCGAGCGAATCCCTGCCCGACTCGCTCTGGCGAGCGGACTTCGAGGAAGTCGTGAAGCGGAACATGACGGCTTTCGAACACGCCTGGACGGCGAGCGGAGCGATCTGATGCGACCGACGAGGATCTACGATCTGAGCCAGCCCGTCTTCAGCAACTGTCCGCAGTATCCGGACAAGAACCCGCGGCCGGCCGTCATCCGTCGGATGTACATGCAACCCGTTCAAGGCGTCAACAAAGAGATCGTCGAGATCAGCACCCATACCGGCACGCATTGCGACGCGCCGTATCACTTCTTCGACGACGGCGAGACGATCGATCGTATGCCGCTCGAGACGTATATCGCACCGGCGATCGTCTTGGATCTGCGGCACAAGCGGCCCGGCGAGGTGATCGAGCGTCGAGATGTGGAGCCGCTCCTCGAGGGCCTCGAAGACGGCGACATCGCGTTGCTCAATACCGGCAACGGTGCGGCCCGGGCGAACACCGCGGAGTTCTTGATGGAGTACGTCTGGCTCGGCGGCGAGGCGGCGGAGTATCTGGTCGCGCGCGGGGTCGGCGGGGTGGGGATCGATGCGGTGAGTTTGGGCGGTTATGGCGATCCTAAAAAAGCGGGCCCGGCGCACCGGGCGATGCTCGGCAATCGGAAATGCATCGTCGAAGAACTCTACTTCCCCGACGAAGTGATGGACGGACGAAAGCGGCTCTTCGTGGCCGCTCCGGTAAAACTTCAAGGATGCAGCGGCGCGTGGACGCGCGCGATGCTCTGGGAGTTCTAGTCCGGTGAACCCGCGGCTGGGACGCCTCGAGCAGCTCGGCGGCGTCACCGCGTTTCGCTACGACGATGGCGCGGCACGGGGAATGCGCGGCCTGCTGGTCCGCACCGCGACCGGGCTCGAGGTGGAAGTGCTTCCGGATCGCGGGCTGGATATTCCGCGCGCGTATTTTCGCGGTACGGCACTTGCGTGGCAGGCACCGGCCGGCATCGTTCCGTCGGCGGTATACGCGCCGGCCGGAGACGCGTTCGAACGCGCGTTCTTCGGTGGGCTGGTGACGACGTGCGGACTGACCGCATTCGGTCCGGCCGGCGAAGATCGCTGGGGGCGATGGGGACAGCATGGCCGCATCGATCACGTCGCGGCCGAGGACGTGTCGTATCGCGTCGTCACGCTCGAGGGCCGGAAAGAGATCGAAGTGCGCGGGACGATGCGCGAGGCGAGCTTGTTCGGTGCCGTTCTGCGATTGGATCGGTGCTGGCGGATCGGCCTCGAGACGAGCACGATCGAGTTGTACGACCGCGTGGTCAACGAGGGAGGGACGACGACGCCGCACATGCTCCTTTACCATTGCAACGCCGGCTATCCGCTTTTGGACGACGATACGCGGTTAGAGATAGCGCAGTCGGAAGTGCGCCCGCGAGACGACGCCGCGCGCCGCGGCCTGCCAGAATGGAATCGGGCCGGGGCGCCGCAGGGAGATTTCGAAGAACAGGTGTTCATCGTCGAACCGGTCGTCGACTCCGCCGGATATGCCAGCGCGCGGTTCGTCAATCCACGCCTCGAGGGCGGACGCGGGCTGGGTCTGCGGATCCAATGGGACGCGAGCACGTTGCCGGCGCTCTTCACCTGGCGGATGCTCGGCGTACGGCAGTACGTGATGTCGGTCGAACCGGCGAACTGCCCGACGATCGAGGGCAGAATCGCGGCGGCCGAACGGGGAACGCTCCCGTTTCTCGAGCCGGGCGAAAGCCGGAGCTACCACCTACGGTTCGAGGTCGTCTGACCTGCTTTAAGGGAGATACTCGCGCCCGTGCGGGCGGCTGAAATCCTGGAGCGGCCCGAGCGGCACGATCTGCGTCGGATTGATGTCGTCGTGGGTGAAGTAGTAGTGGCGTTTGATGTGATCGAAATCGACCGTCTCGCCGACGCCTTCGTACTGATAGAGATCGCAGAGGTAGCCGAATAGGTTCGGATAGTCGTAGATGCGTTTCAGGTTGCACTTGAAATGCCCGACGTAGACCGCGTCGAAGCGGATCAACGTGACGAAGGTGCGCCAGTCAGTCTCGAGCGGGATCTCGCCGACGAGGTAGCGACGCGTCGCCAACCGCTCTTCGAGCGCATCCAGGGTGGCGAAGACGATGCGCGCGGCGCGTTCGTACTCGCGCTGGTCCGTCGCGAAGCCGGCTCGATAGACGCCATTGTTGAGCGTCTCGTAGATCCAGGCGTTGAGGCGATCGATCTCGGCGCGATGCTCGGCGGGGTAGAGGTCGAGGCTCGCCCGTCCGAACGCGTCGAACGCCGAACCCAACATGCGCATGATGTCGTCATCGTCGTTGCTGACGATGCGCGCGTTCTTCTTGTCCCAGAGTACCGGGACGGTGATGCGTCCCCGATACTGCGGATCACTGACCAGATACGCCTCGCTCAGGTACTTGAACCCGTTGACGGGATCGGGCTCGTAGGTGAAGCGCCAACCAAGGTCGTCGCGGATGGGATCGACGATGGTCATGCCGATCGCGCCTTCAAGGCGCTTGAGCTTGCGCACGATGATCGTGCGATGTGCCCACGGGCAGGCGAGCGAGACGTAGAGATGGTAGCGCCCCGCTTCGGCCGGGTATGGCACGTCTGCGCCGGCCGTGACCCACTGCTTGAACGCGTCGGACTGACGTTGGAACGCACCGCCAGGGGATTGCTCGTCGGGGAACTGCGGCTTGGCGGTCATCGGTGCCCGAAGGTACGAGCCGCTCTTACGTTGACGAGAAAGAGACGTATGGTCATGGGCGGCATTCTCCGGGTCGTGCAAACGCCGGGCTCGCACGCTTGGCTACCGGCGATCTGCTGGGTTTGATAAACCTTTGAAGCGCCGGCGAGCAGGAAACCTTTAGCGGGTGCGAAGCAATACGGCGAAGAGTCCTCGGCTTTTGCGCCGGGGCATGTCGTCTCTGGAGGATCGATGCTTCGCCGCCTTCTTCTCGGTGCCGCTGTCTGCGGTGCGAGTCTCACGTTGCCGCTCGTTGCGGTCGCCCAACAATCGACTCCCGCCCCGCCGAAACCGTACGCCGCGTTTATCGCAGGCGCCACG
>JALYSX010000160.1 GCA_030854585.1 Vulcanimicrobiota bacterium | reverse complement strand
ATGACCGTGACCAGGCCGAAGATGTAGTTCCAGCCGAAGCGGAACGCGATGTAGAGGAACTGGATCGAGAGCGCGATGATCAGCGCCAAGAGCGCGTTGCGCAGATATTCGCCACCGAGCGACGCCTGCACCGAGGTGATCGCCGAGCGCGTCCGATCGACCGGCGCGACCTTACCGAGAGCGTTCCACAGGTCGGTCGAATTGTCCGCAAACGAGGTCTGCGTTTGGATCGAGACCTGATCCCCCTTATCACCAAGCGTCGTGATCTTCTCTTCGTTGAGGTTGAGCGACGCGAGGGCGTTCCGTACGTCGGTCGTGTCGACCGGCTTGGTGAAGGCCGCGGTGATGTCGGTACCGCCCGTGAACGAGAGGCCCAGCTTGAGCGCGTGCGAGGGCTGGAAGCCGCCGCCCGGGGCGGTGACCGAATGATAGATCATCGCTCCGAAGCCGAGCGCGATGATGAGATACGAGATCGTCGAGACGGTCTTGAACCATCCGACGATGTTCCAGTTCAGTTTACGAAACAGCATCGCTTATGCACCCGCCTTGGAGAAGATACCGACTTCATCTTTCTTGACGCCGTAGAGCTCCGGCGCGGTCGCGACGTCGTTGTCGACCAGCACGTCCACGAAGAAACGCGTGATGAACACGGCGGTCACCAGGGAGAACACGGTTCCCCAGAAGAGCGTGAACGCGAAGCCCTTTACGGTACCCGTACCGAGCAAGAAGAGCACGCCCGCGCCGACGATGGTGGTGAAGTGGCTGTCGAAGACGGCCGAGAAGGCGCGGGTGAAACCGACGCGCACCGCGGCGCGCAGATTCTTGCCGTGCCAGAGCTCTTCTTTGAGCCGTTCGAAGATCAGGACGTTGGCGTCGACCGCCATACCGATCGAGAGCACGAAGCCCGCGATGCCCGGCAGCGTCAGGGTCGCCTTCGAGGCGGCCAGCAGTGCGAGCATCATCAGCACGTACACGACCAGCGCAAGATCGGCCAGGAGGCCCGGTAGGCGATACACGAGGATCATGAAGATCATGACGACGATCAATCCGCCGATCGATGCGTAGAGCGACTGCTTGAGATCGATCGCGCCGAGCGTCGGCCCGATCGATTCTTTCTCGATCACTTTCACGCCGACCGGCAGCGCGCCGGCATTCAATTCGTTGGCAAGCGTGATCGTCTGCTCTTGCGTGAACTGACCGGTGATCTGGCCGTTGTCGGCGATCGCGCCTTGCAGCGTCGGAGCAGACACGTAGCGATGGTCGAGGAACATGCCGAGCGGCTTGCCGAGATTGGCCGACGTCAACTTGTAGAAGCGCGCGGCGTCCTTTGTCTGGAACAGCACGTCGGGTTGGCCGGCCTGCGCGAAGCTGGCCTGCGCTGCTTTCAAGTCCTTGCCGGAGTAGACGACCGGGCCACCTTGCGCGTAGGCCGTCACGTTGAGATATTTTTCGGCTGCGGCTTTTTGGGCTGCGGTTGCGGTCGATCCCACCGCGACGACGCGGAGCGCCGCTTCGCCGTTCTGCACGACCTCTTCAGGAAGGATCTTGAAGTCGAGCACGGCGACCTGTTTGATCAGCTTCTCCGCTTGGTCGGGATCCTTCACCGCCGGCAGGTCGAGCAGGATGCGATCGGTACCGACCTTGCTGATGGTCGGCTCGGTGACGCCGATGCCGTTGATACGGCGATCGATCACTTCGACAGTCTGCTCCTGTTCGGTCGAGCCGACCTTCGGCACTTCGGCCGTCGGCAACAGTTGGACGAGCAGGCGCGCGCCGCCCTGCAGATCGAGGCCGAGATGAATCGTCTTGGTGATCGGGTTGATCGCGAACCACGAGATCAGGACGATCGCGATGACGACCAGCGCCTTGAACGGCGTCTTGAGATTGTTCCAGTTCATAAACCAATGCTTCAGGAAAAAGCGGCGCCGCGGCACGGGGTGCCCGGCGTCAAACCCACAAAGTGTAGCAAGCCGGATTCCGGCCGTCAAACGGGGAGCGGCGGTCCTTTCTTCAACACCTGCGCGAGTTGTAACTGCAGGTCGGATGGGAGTTCCGCGCATCCGAAGACCTCGACCGGAAGGCCCGACCTGCCGAGAAACTCTGCGGCCCCAGGGTTCCGCCGCAGACCAGCGCCGGTTCGGACGGCCCTTCTTCGAGATAGGCTTGGAGACGTTCCACGAGCGCGGACTGCCTCCGGATCGAGCGCGCCCTCTTCGGCCCACGCGCGGGTCAGCTC
>JALYSX010000243.1 GCA_030854585.1 Vulcanimicrobiota bacterium | reverse complement strand
GCCCAGGACCACGTCCTCCCAGTGGACGGCGAAGAAATGGTCGCGCAGCTCCTCGCGCGAGACGCCCAGATCGGCCTCGATGTCCGCCGCCCAGCCGCCAAGGCGCGGGACGACGATCACGCCGTCGACGTCGACCATCAGGGCCTTGAGGGTCATCGCGAGCGCACGCTAAGGCCCCACGCATCGTTCACGTTACTACACGCGGTTCGCGATCGTGAAGGCGTCAGCCATTTCATCTTGCTCGTTTCGCTTGATGCCGAGCGTGCTCGCGATAGCGCGCCAATGGCGAACCGCATCTCCGACGCGAGTGATGATCTCGCTTGCCTGGACGTCCTTGATGCGAAAATACGGCGCAACGGATCGTACCAGATCGAGATCGAGCGCGTTGTCCGTCTCATCGATGTTCAACGCGAGACCGGTTGAGCCCGCGACCGGGTTCATGTCGTACGCCGGGGACAGACGCCAACCAGTGCCGGGCGTCAGGAGAAAGCCGTGGTTACGCAGATGGTCATCCGTGTTGGACACCATCACGCTGAAGACGATGCGGGACCACAGCTCGAGCAGGTCCTCACGTGGCGCAGATCCGTGTGATGTGAGGACCTCGGCGATCTCCAGATAGCTAGCGCCGGCGGATGCGTCGTCGCCGTCGTTGTGTCCCGTGAGCGTCATCGCCGAAGCAAAGTGGATTCGCGTTCCCGATTCAAGACGATCGAAGCGCCGTGCCAAGAACGTATGCTCGGCGTTTGCCAACTTGCGCGCAGTACTCACGGGAACGCGCAGGCCGGACCGATCTGCGAGCTGCTGAAGGACCGACTCCCATGCGCCGATGTCGTAGCGATCTCTGACGCTGGGGAATTTTGCGACCCAGAGATGTCCATCGGGATCGACCACGGTTGCCTTCGGTCGCGCGCCGCCAAGCGACGCCCCAGGTGCAAGGAGCAAGCGGAGCCACTCGTCCACCGCCGGATCGTCGTCGTTCGGATTGTTTTCGATCGCTCGGGTCGCCGCTTCGAGCTCGCGTAGCCGAACGAACGGTGGCGCGGCCGTTGCGCCGCGGTCATCGAGGAACGGCCCATCGGCCGCTCGTTTGTAGCGTAACGCTCCGGATCGAAACGCATCGTGCACGCCGAGCAGGTAGTCTGATTGGGTGAGGCGCGCGCTTCGCGGCACCAGCCCGCTGCGCTTGTCTCGATCGAACCGGCGTCGGATGAGCGTTTGTCCCCAGCGATCGGGACTCGAGTCCTTGAAGACGCCGAACGTCGTGCGTCCGTTCTTCGGAAATTGCGTTCCGGGAAAGAGGCCGAGGTCGGGATCGAGTGCCTGGTTCGCGAGCGTAGCGTCGGTAAGAGCGCCGCCGTCAAATGTGAAGTCGAAGACCTCACTCGTTCGCCCTGCGCGCGCTCGTAATGTTCCGAGGTGCGTCGCCGGCTCGTCGGCGATCCAATCGCGGTAAACTTCGATTACGACTTCCATCGAGATTCGCTTTTCGCACGAGCACGGCGCGGCAGTGCCGCATCTTGAAGGTCGCGGCCGAGCGGATCGGCCTGCGCAACAGCATCGAGATCGCCGTCGAGCCCCAAGACGTGCAGGACCGCCGCGTACGCACCGATCGTCACCCCCATGCCGCCCTTCTCGACGTTCCGCAGGGTCATCACCGACATGCCCGCCCGTTCCGCGACGAGCTTCGCGGGCAGCCGGCGGCGCAGACGCGCTGTGCGGATCCGGTCGCCAAGGTGTTCAAGCCGGCGTTCCATCGGTGGGAGCAGCGGGGCGATGCGCTTCGCCATGCCATTATTCTAGCATATTCGACCGAGTTAGGCTAGTATTATGGCGGATTTGATGCGAATTCGTCCTGGGTCTACCCCGATGTCGAGCACGAGAACGAACTTCGAGGACGGCCTAGTTGCGCTTCAACGACGCGGCCGGGACAGAAGGAACTGCCGCGAACCGACTCCGCTTCTTGCGTACGATGGAGACCGGCGGGAGGTCGAGTTCGGGGCCGGCATGTTGTGCGAGCGCAGCTTTGAGGAAGCGAAACGTCCACTCCTCGGCGAGCTTGCGCGATTCCGCGAAGACGATCGGCACGGCGGGATACCGAACTTGGAGTCGTGCCGTCAGGTCGGCGAGGTACCCTGACGGCGTGTGGC
>JALYSX010000145.1 GCA_030854585.1 Vulcanimicrobiota bacterium | reverse complement strand
TGGCGCTGACGAAGCCGGGGCTGGTAATGGGCAGCGTCTACTACATCTCGCCCGAACAGGCTCAGGGGCACGATCTGCACGAGAGTTCGGATCTCTATTCCGTCGGCGTCGTACTCTACCAGATGTTGACCGGCGTCCTCCCGTTCACCGGCGAGTCGCCCGTGACGGTCGCGCTCAAACACATCGGCGACCCGGTGCCGACCATCGATACCGGAGCGCTCGGGACGAGCCCGGCGCTCGCCTCGATCGTCAACCGGCTCTTGCAGAAGAAGCCCGAGAACCGTTTCCAATCCGCCGCCGAGGTCGCTTCCGCTCTGCGCGAAGCACGCGAACGGCCGAGCGTCGCCCACTTCGGCATCGCCAACGACGCGCCGACCGTGCCGTTCCAGGCCGTCCAACCGCCGCCGCGCCGCTCGCCCATGCCGGACCGGCCGTTCACCTCGATCGGCGAAGACGAAGCGCGCAAAGCCCGCTCGAGCACCGCGATCGTCGTCATCCTCGTACTCGCATTGCTTCTCGCGATCGGGATCGGGTACGCGCTCTTCGGTCGGAACTTCTCGTTTCGGTCGGGTGGCGCGATCATCGTCGGCAACTATCGCAACATGAGCGACGTCGACGCGCGCAAGGCGTTGGAGAACGCGGGCCTTGTCGTCGACGAGACCAAGACCGCGAGTGACACGGTGCTCGCCAATCAGGTGATCGAACAGAATCCGACACCCGGAACCCCGGTCGACGCGAACTCGACCGTACACCTGATCGTGAGCAACGGTCTGCCCCTGGTCGGGCTGCAAGACGTGACCAAGTTCACGATCGCGGATGCGACCAACGTGCTGCTCTACAACAAGTTCAAGGTCAAGGTCGTCCGCCGTCACAACAGTGCCATCAAAGAGACGGTCATCGCCCAGTCGCCCAAGCCGGGCGCATCAGTCCGTCAGGGCTCTCAGATCGTCCTGACCGTCTCGGACGGCCCGGCGCCGGTGACGATGCCGAGCTTGATCGGCATGACGACAGACAAGGCGCAACTGCTCGCGACCAAGGACCACTTCGCGCTCGATGCGACCCAACGCGCGGCCTCAGATCAGTATCCGGCGGGCCAGATCGTCACGCAGGACGTGGCCTCCGGAACGCAGGTCGATCCGGCTGCAAACGTGACGGTGCACGTCGTCGTCAGCACGGGTGGCGCGGCCGTTGCCCAGCCGCCGGACACCGGCACGGTCCCGGACCTGCGCGGGAAGCCATATGCCGACGCGCTCTCCGCGCTCAAGGGTGCTGGGCTCACGTGGTCGATCGCATACAACGTCCAGCGCGATGGGAACGGCACGATCGTCGGCCAAGAGCCCGCGGCGGGGTCTCCGGCCACGGGAACCGTCACCCTCACCCTCTCGGTCCCCGGTGAAGTACCGGACGTACAGAACATGACGCTCGATCAAGCGCGCGCCATCCTCGAAGCGAACGGCTATCACATCAAGGACTTCCAATACACGACCATTGAAGGCGCGAACGGCAACGTCGTCCGGACGCTCCCCGAAGCGGGCACGACCGTAACTCCGAACACCGCGGTGACGCTGGTCGTCAACGGTACCTCGCGGTGAGGATCCTCGGAATCGATCCGGCGTTGCGCGTGACCGGGTACGGCGCGATCGAGGAGCGTTCGGGTCGCTCGACCTTGATCGAGGCAGGCGTGATCGCCCCGAACGTCCGGCTGCGCTTGGAAGAGCGACTACACGAGTTGCACGTCGCCACCTGCGAGGTGATCGCGGCGACGCGTCCGGATGCGATCGTGATCGAAGAGCTCTACACGACTTACAAGAATCCGGTCACCGCGATCCTGATGGGGCATGCGCGCGGAGTGCTCTGTCTGGCCGGCGCGCAGTCCGGTCTGCCGGTCTACACGCTCGGGCACTCGCACGTTAAGCGCGCCCTGACCGGTTCCGGGAGCGCTCGCAAGGATCAGGTCAACGCGATGGTCACGCGGCTGCTCGGTCTGCGCCACGCGCCGGAACCGAACGACGTCTCCGATGCTCTCGCACTCGCACTCGCCTATCTCAACGTCGGCTCGCGCGACGCGCGGCTCGTTTCATAGTGTTCTCGCGCATCGCCGGGAACCTGATCGAGCGCGGGCCCGAGAGCGTCGTGCTCGATGTCGCGGGGCTCGGCTACGAAGTGACGCTCCCACCCTGCGTCGCGGAGAAGATCACCGCGGCGAACGGCGACCGGGTCTGCCTCGAGGTCTACTCGGTCCTGAACATGGACGGCAACGCCGGCCGCTTCTCGTATTACGGTTTCACCAACGCCGTCGAGCGGACGTTCTTCGAAGCGTTGCTCTCGGTCGCGTCGATCGGGCCGCGTTCGGCGGCGCGCGCGTTCTCGCAGCCGATGAGCCGGATCGCCTCGGCGATCGATCGCGGCGATCACGCGTACTTGAAGACGCTGCCAGGAATCGGCCAGCAGAAGGCGCGCGACATCGTCGCGAAACTGCAGGGGAAGGTCGCCCGCTTCTTGCTGATCCGCGAAGCGGAACCGCAGGCCGCACCGCCGATGCCGGACTTCGCCGACGAGGCTCTAGCCGTGCTGCTCCAACTGGAATACAGGCGCGTCGAAGCCGAGGCGATGATCCGCAAGACGCTCGAGGCCGCACCCCAGATCCGCGACGCCGAGACGTTGCTCGCGGAGATCTATCGCGCCAAAGCGAAGCCGGCCTAACCGATGTCGGACTCCGCACGCAGACGCCTGATCGGTCCAGACGACGCCGACGAGAACGCGGCGATCGGTGACTCCCGCCTGCTCGACCCGACGGACACGCTCGAAGATGACGTCCTCGGCGCGTCGCTGCGACCGCGCACGTTCGACGAATACGTGGGCCAGCGGATCGTGGTCGAGAATCTGCGCATCTCGATGGACGCCGCAAAACGACGCGGTGAACCGCTCGAACACGTGCTGTTCTACGGGCCACCCGGCCTCGGCAAGACGACCCTGGCCGCGCTGATCGCGCGCGAGATGGGCGCCGCCATGCGCCCGACCAGCGGTCCCACATTGGAGAAGCCGAAGGACGTGGTCGGCGTACTGACCGCTCTCGAAGAGGGCGACGTCCTTTTCATCGACGAGATCCATCGGCTCGGTCGGGTCGTGGAAGAATTCTTGTATCCGGCGATGGAAGACTTTCAGATCGACTTCGTCGTGGACCGCGGCGCGTATGCGAAGACGATAAAACTGCCGCTCAAGCGCTTCACCCTGGTCGGCGCGACCACCCGCGCCGGAATGCTCTCGGCGCCGCTGCGCGAGCGCTTCGGAATCCTGCACCACCTCGATTACTACGACGTCCCGGACCTCGAACGGATCGTGACGCGCTCCGCGGGCGTGCTCGAGGTCCCGATCGACGCGCTCGGCGCGCACGCGATAGCGTCGCGAAGCCGCGGCACGCCGCGCATCGCCAACCGCCTGCTCCGACGCGTTCGCGACTTCGCCGAAGTCCGCGCGGAAGGCCACATCACGAGCGAAGTCGCGGAAGAAGCGCTCGCCCGCGAAGGTGTGGACGAGAGCGGCCTCGACCGTCTTGATCGAGCGTTTCTCACCGCGATCATCGACAACTACGACGGCGGCCCGGTCGGTATCGCCGCGATCGGCGCGACGTTGAACGAGGACACCGAGACGCTCGAGGACGTGGTCGAGCCGTTCTTGCTCAAATCCGGCTTCGTCGTACGCACCGCCGCCGGCCGCAAAGCGACCCCGATCGCCTACCGCCACCTCGGCAAGCTCCCGCCGCAAGGCGCGCAGCAACGCTTGCTATGAACCGAACTGCATTTCTAGCGGGCTCGTTCGCGGCCGGCCTCATCATCGAGAGCCCACGCGGTAGGCGGCTCGAAGGACGGGGCGACGAACAATACGACCCCGCCATCGCGTCGACCGGCCCGGCTCTGCGCGTGCTTCTCGGGACCGGTGCCGCAAGCGCGATCGACGCACAGTCCTTTCTCTACGACGGGCGACGCTATCGCGGGACGTTCGCGCTACGCGGTGACGGCACCGTACTCTCCACGGTTCCGCTCGAAGGCTATCTCTACAGCGTAGTCGCGCGCGAGATGTCGCCGTCGTGGCCGGCCGCCGCACTTGCGGCGCAAGCGATCGCCGCGCGCACCTATGTTCTCCAACGGAGCAACCCCAGGCGTGACTACGACGTCGTCACCTCGGAGGCCGACCAGGTCTACGGCGGTATCGAGGCCGAAGCGCCTGCCGCGTCCGCCGCCGTCGACGCGACCGCCGGTGTCGTACTCCGGTACGGGGACGCGTTTGCGCAACTGTTCTACTCGTCGTCTTGCGGCGGACACACCGAATCGTCGGCCGACGCTTGGACGGGCGGCGCGAATCTGCCTTACCTCCAGGGCGTCATCTGCCCGTGGTGCACGAAATCGCCCGACTATACGTGGACGCGCGAAGTCTCGGGCGATGCACTCGCGCACGCCTTCCCCGGTCCTACGGTCGGTACCCCGATGGGCCTGTCGGTCGCCTCAAGCGATCCGAGCGGCCGAGCCCGGGACCTGGTCCTCACAGGTGACGCCGGGTCGGCCAGCACACGCGGAACCGCCTTCCGGGCGGCCCTCGGAAGCCGTGTCATCCGTTCGCTCCTGATCCGCGGAATTACACCCGGCACGGGGCCGGGCTCGTTCGTCATCGAAGGCGGCGGACTGGGGCATGGCGTCGGCCTCTGCCAATGGGGCGCGCGCGGCATGGCGGCCGCGGGCAAGTCCGCAGACGACATCCTGAACTTCTATTTCCCGGGTACGCAACGATCGAATGACTGATACCGACGACTCAGGCGACAAGCGCTTCGAACTCCGGTTGCGCAAGTACATCGATATCATCGTGGAAGACGCGCTCTCCGCGATGCTCTTTCGCGGAGCCGT
>JALYSX010000142.1 GCA_030854585.1 Vulcanimicrobiota bacterium | reverse complement strand
GCCCAGGCGCGTGTCGCCGTTGGTGGCTTTGACTTCGAAGACGCCGTCGCCGACTTCGAGGATCGAGACGTCGAACGTGCCGCCGCCGAGATCCCAGACCAGGATGGTCTCGCTGGCCTTCTTCTCGAGGCCGTACGCGAGCGCCGCCGCGGTCGGTTCGTTGATGATGCGCAGCACTTCGAGGCCCGCAATCTTGCCGGCGTCTTTGGTCGCCTGGCGTTGCGAGTCGTTGAAGTATGCCGGGACGGTGATGACCGCTTTGGTCACGCGCTCGCCCAGATAGCTGCTCGCGTCGTTGACGAGCTTCTGCAGGATCATCGCGCTGATCTCTTGCGGGGTGTAGTCTTTGCCGTCGATCTTGACGTTGTACTCGCCCTCGCCCATGTGGCGCTTGATCGAACTGATCGTGCGCTCCGGGTTAGTGATGGCCTGGCGTTTTGCGAGTTGGCCGACGAGACGTTCGCCGGTCTTGGTGAAGGCGACGACCGAGGGGGTCGTGCGCGAGCCTTCGGCGTTTGGGATGACGGTGGGCGACGAGCCCTCCATAACGGCGATGACGGAGTTCGTCGTGCCGAGGTCGATTCCGACCACTTTAGCCATGTAAGTATTGTCTCTCTTTCCGAGTGCGTGGACCATCCGTCAGACTTGCGTCATCGGGCCTTGCCGCTTACCGAACTACGAGGATGTGGTACCCATTATCTTACCCGATAGGGGCGGGGTTGTTCCAAAGACTTAAACACAAAGAACGCCCCCGCGGTTGCAGGTGCGCCCTCTTGCTAGTGGTGGCGTCTCGAAGGGCGCCCGCGGGTAATCTACGGCTGCCCGTCTTGGCCGTTCTGGCCGTCTTGGGGTTGTTGTTGTTGTTGTTGGCCGTTTTGGAGTTGGGGTTGGCCGGCCGGGAGTTCGCCGAGTTTGATGGTGACCAGGTGCTTGGCGCCCTGCGACCAGACCTGGAGCCGGATCGTGTCCCCGATCTTCTTGGATTTGATGTAGTCCTCGAGGGCCTTGGGGTCGGCGAAGGCCTTGCCGTCGGCGGAGAGGATTACGTCACCACCCTGCATCCCGGCCTGATCGGCCGGCGAGCCGCCGAGGACGTAGCCGACGCCAACGCCGCCCTGACCATTGTAGCCTGTCTGGTTGCGGAAACCGCTATTGATCGTGCCGAGCCCGACGCCGACGTAGGCGGTGTTGGTGCCCTGGTGGATACCGGGGTTGGCGATAAGGCCTGTTGCGATCTTCTTGACCGTATTGGACGGGATCGCGAAGCCGATGCCCTGGGCCTGGGCGTTGACCAACTGGTTGATGCCGATCACGCGACCGTCCATGTCGATCAGCGGGCCGCCCGAATTGCCCGGATTGATCGGGGCCGAGGTCTGGAGCAGGTTCTTGAAGTCGAAGACCTGACCGCTCTCGGTCTGGGCCGGCTCTTCGCGGTTGAAGGCCGAGACGACGCCGAGGGTGACCGACTGCTGGAGTTCGTACGGTTCGCCGATCGCGATCGCCCACTGACCCTGCTGGAGCCGATCGGAGTCGGCCAGCTCGAGCGCGGGCGGGAGCTTGGCGTAGTTGTCGACGCGAACGACGGCGACGTCCGCGCCGAGCGATGCGGCGACGACGTGGCCCGGCACCTTATCGCCGTTAGAGAAGACCACGGTGATCTTCTGGATGGTGCCGCCCTGCGGCGCGGTTGCGACGTGGGCGTTGGTGACGATGTCGCCCTTCGTATCGAACACGAAGCCCGAGCCGGAGGAGCGGCCGCGCCGTTCGACGCCTTGACGGCCGTACATCATTGCCGACATCGGGTCGAGTTGGACGTACTGCGAACCGTTGACCTGGATCGCCACCACCGAGGCCTTTGTGCGTTTGACGGCGGTCACGATGCGGTCCTGATCGGAGACTCCGGTCAACGACTCGGCGTTGACGGCAGGCGGGGTATTGTTCGGGCCGGCAACGCCGGCGAAGTGGGTGCTCGCGTAGAGCATCATCAGAAACGAGCCCGCGATCGCACCTACAAGTGCGACGATCACGGTCGGTAACACGCGATTTTTCAGCATACTCTCAGCTTGTTCGGCGACTAGTGAGTTTCGGGTTGTAATACCCTGGTAATGCAAAAAGGTAGCAAGAAATCATGAAGATCTCTTGTGAAGCTCGTCCTCGCGGCGCGTCAAGGATTCGACCAGGGCGAACTGCGTGCGGGCGCGGTCGAGATTCTGGCCGGGCCGGTGGATCCGGAAGTACGTGTCGCCGAGGACGTGGTCGGCCAGGAAGCGCATCCCGCACTCGAACGTGATCACGCGCCCGGCGGTCACCAGATGTTCGCGTTCCTGCGGTCCGAGTAGCGCTCCCGCGCCTTCCACGAAACCCCGCGCGACCGCGTGGTACATCGCGGAGTCGACTTCGACCAGCGAGAGATCGCGTTCGTCCTCGTCGACCGGCATGGTCGCGGTCCGAACCATGTCGCCGAAGTCGTAGAGCGCGAGCCCCGGCATCACCGTATCCAGATCGATCACGCACAGGCCTTCTCCGGTCGCGTCGTCGATCATGACGTTGTTCACTTTGGTATCGTTGTGCGTGACGCACTCGCGAGCGGTGCCGCCGGCGCGCAGGTCCTCGAGCGCATGCGCGAGCGACGCGTTCCGTTCGCAGAACGCGACCTCTTCCTTTACTCCGATCGCGCGCCCGAGAGGATCGCGTTCGACCGCTGCGATGAAGTCGGCGTAGCGTTTCGG
>JALYSX010000124.1 GCA_030854585.1 Vulcanimicrobiota bacterium | reverse complement strand
GCCCGGTCCTCCCCAAGAACGCGACGTCGGGAATCGCGAAGTATGCCTGGCCGCGCAGGCGTTCGCGATCGCCGGCCGCCGCTACGGTCGCCGCATCGCCGCCGGCCCGGATCGCGCCGACCATTTCGCGGACGAGCAGTCCCAAGAGCGCGGAAGCACATCTCGAATCGACCACGCGCACGCGATGGCCGTACGGCTTGGCCGCTTCGTTAGCGTTCGCGAAGGTTTCCGAGAGCTTCGCTCCGACCGTCACCGCGACCACGTCGTTTCCGGCATCGGTCTGTCGTTTGAACGCTTCGGCGAACTGTCCGACCGTCGGAGGCTCGGTCGTCGGAAGTTCTTTCACCGTCGTCATGCGACGATAGAGCGCGGGGCGATCGATATCGATTCCGTCGCGCAAGCGCTGTTCTCCGAAGAGGACCCAGATCGGGATCTCGACGCCGAGTGCCCGGCCTTCCACGGATCGATATCGGCGGCGCTGTCGAGTACGAGAGAGACTGGCACTGGGTCGTCCTTTCCGCGTTCTAGTCGCGTGCGCTGAAGATGCCGACGGCACCGGGTCCTGCGTGAACGGCGATCACCGGTCCGGCTTCGAGGATGTCGAGCAACTTCGGTTCGACCCCACCGAGTTTCACGCGGAGTTCTTCGAGAACGCTCCGTGCGAGTTCCAGCGCGTTGGTGTGCATCACCAAGTATCGCGAATTCGCGGCGTCCGGCGTGTTCTGCAACGTGAGATCGAGCATCGCCTGGCGCGCGCGTGCCATCGTCCGTACTTGCGCCTCGGCCGCGACCTCGCCGTCCCGCAGACGCAACACGGGAACGATCTTCATCAACGAGCCGATGATCGCTTGGGCTTTGCCGATCCGGCCGTTCCGCTCGAGGTGCGAGAGATCCGGGACGCAGGCGTAGAGACGCTGGGTCGTCTCCTCGTGCTCGATGGCGGCGACGATCTCGTCGAGGGTCTTGCCGCGTTGCTGCAGTTCGTGCGCGAGCAGGATCTGCATGCCGAGCCCACCGGCGGCCGTCTCCGAATCGACGATCCGGATGTTCGCGTCGGGAAATGTCGAGGCCGCCGCACGCGCCGCGTTGATCGTGCCCGAGAGCTTGGACGAGACGACGACGCAGAGGATCTCGTCGCCGCGGTCGACGGCCGGCTTGAACGCCTCGGCGAACATCGCGGCGGTCGGCTGCGAGGTCGTCGGCAGAACCTTCTCGGCGGCGAGCTTGGCGTAGAACTCAGGACGCGTCAGATCGACGTAGTCGCGGTAGCTCCGGTCGCCCCAGAGCACCATCAGCGGAACGACGGTAACGCCGAGCGCGTCCGCTCGCGACGGTTCGATATCCGAGGTCGAGTCAGTGACGATCGCGATCGCCATCAGACGTCCTTCACGTGCGTGGCGACGAGTTCGGAGATCTTGCCGATGACGTCGTTGCGAACTTCTTCGATCGCGAGGTTGATCGAGTTCTTGATCGCGTTGCGCGAGGCACGCCCGTGGGTTACGATGCAGTTGCCGCGCAGACCGAGGAGCGGCGCGCCGCCGATCGTCTCGTAGTCGTACGTTCGGCGCAGCTTACGCAGCGACGGTAACATCAGCGCCGCGCCGAGCTTCGCGAACACGCTGCCACCGAGCATCGCATCCCGGATGACCGAGGCGAGTGTCGAGATCAGACCCTCGCTGGTCTTAAGTACGACGTTGCCGACGAAGCCGTCTGCGACGACTACGTCGGCCTCGTTGCGGAACATGTCCTTGCCTTCGACGTTGCCGATGAAGTTGATCGGCGCTTCCTCGAGTAGCTTCGCGGCTTCGAGCACGAGGGCGTTGCCTTTGCTGCGCTCCTCGCCGACCGAGAGGATGCCGACGCGCGGATTCTCGATGTGGAGCGCCTTCTGCGCGTAGGCCGATCCCATGATGCCGAACTGTTCGAGCCACTCGGCTCGACAGTCGACGTTAGCACCGGAATCGAGCAGCACGGTAGGTCCCTTAAGAGCGGGCCAGACCGTCGCGATCGCCGGACGCGCGATGCCTTCGATGGTGCGCAGCTTGATCAGCGCGATCGCCAGAAACGCTCCGCTGTTGCCGGCCGATACGACCGCGTCGGCTTCGCCGCTCTTCGCCATACCGACCGCGATCCCGAGGGAGGTCTTGTCGGCTTGGCGGAGCGCTTGCGACGCATGCTGATCCATCGGGACTTCGTCGGGTGCGTGGACGACCCGGATCTTCGGCGCATCCGGGCCGATCAGGAGCGGGCGGATCTTGGCTTCGTCGCCGACCAGCACGATGTCGGCGTCGTACTCGCGCGCGGCCAGGAGTGCGCCCGCGACGATCTCGCCTGGCGCGTTGTCGCCGCCCATAGCGTCGACGGCAATGACCGGTCGGATTCTATTCATCGATGGAAATCCAAAACTCCGCGTTCTTCATACCGCCGTAATAATATTCGACTTCGACGTCCGGAAACGCCGCCTTCATCTCTTCGCTCATTCGCCGGGCGTCCTTCTCCGTTTGGACGCCGCCATAGTAAAGAGTGACCAGGCCACCATCGGCCGCGCCGAGCGTATCGAGCGCCGCCTTGGTTGCATCCGAGAGCGACTCGCCGGCGTGGAGCGTCCCGGCCGCGAGCGCAGCAGGGCTGCCCTCGGCGACGGTCACGCCGCCGACGGTCGCGTCCTTGCCGGCGAAAAAGACCCGAGCCGACCTCGCGCGATCGGCCGCAGTCATGATCGCTTCGTCGCTCGGCACCTCGACGGGCGACGATCGGAAGGCGAAGAGTCCGGCGATACCCGCGACCGGATCGACGGTCGGGAGCACGTGGATCGTCTTGCCGGTCAGGCCTGCGACTTCGCGCGCCGCGAGCGCGACGTTCTTATCGTTGACGAACAGATAGACGTTCTCGGAGAGACACTTGTTGCTCGCCAGGAGCAGATCGCGGACGCTCGGGTTCTTCGCGCCGGAGACGACCACTTCGGCGCCCAGTTCCCGCGCGATCCGTTCGAAGCCCGGACCGGGTACGACCGCCACGATCGAGTACGAGACGGACGGTTTGTCGACCACCAGGACGTTGTGCTGCTGTTCCATGTTGTCGACTTTGACGCGCGTCAGCTCGCCGTGGCTTGCAGCGATCTCCTGAACGCGGGCCGGATCGTCGGTGTGGATGTGGACTTTGATAGTAGGCGGAGCGCCGATCACCAGCACCGACTCGCCGCGCGGTTCGAGCAGGCTGCGCAGGTCCGGAACGCTGCACCTCGCCTTCTCCAGAATGAACTCGGTGCAGAACTTGTTCTCGCCGACGATCTGGTATGGGGTGAAGACCTTCTGGCTAACCGGTCGGCGGGGGAAGAGCGTCGCTCGGACTTTGGTGTCGGGCAGAAAGCGGAGGACGCCTTCGAGGAAGTAGACGAAGCCGGCGCCGCCCGAGTCGACCACCCCGGCCTCTTTGAGAACCGGCAACTGGTCGGGTGTCCGATCGAGCGCCTCGTTGGCCGCCCGGAGGACGCCGTTGGCAAAGCGGTAGAGATCCGGCTCGTGAATCGCCTCGCGGTAGGCGGCCTCGGCAGCTGCCTCAGCGACCGAGATGATCGTACCTTCGACCGGGCGGAGCAGGGCTGCCCGGGCGGCTGCGACCGCCTCTTTCATACCGGTCGCCAAGATGAAGGTATCGACCTCGCTCCGGTGCCGGACGTGGTGGGCGAAACCGCGGAGCATCTGGGAGATGATGACCCCGGAGTTCCCGCGGGCGCCCATCAGGCTCCCGTGGGCGGCGGCGGCTGCGACCTCCGAGAGTGGGGCATCGTGGATCTTGCCGGCTTCGAGGGCGGCGGACCGGACGGTCAGGTACATGTTCGTGCCGGTGTCCCCGTCCGGGACCGGAAAGACGTTCAGGTCGTTGAGGACTTGGCGGTATTTCCTCAGGAAGTAGGTCCCGGCGGTCAAAAACTTGGCATAGGCCCGGCCGTCGAGAGAGGTCACGTCCATCAGGCCCCCGTCTTTGGGGAGACCGTCTAGAAT
>JALYSX010000049.1 GCA_030854585.1 Vulcanimicrobiota bacterium | reverse complement strand
GTTCTCGCCTCGGACTCGGATCACGCCGCCTGGGTTCCGCTCGACCGGATCGCGCCATCGTTCCTCGACGCGATCGTGGCCGCCGAGGACGCGCGCTTCCGGAGCCACGGCGCGATCGACGCGCTCGCGCTGGTCCGAGCGACCAACGAGTACGCCGTTTACGGCCGCGCGCGGAGCGGCGGTTCGACGATCGCGATGCAGGTCGCGCGTGGACTCTGGAACGCGCCGAGCAGCCTGCGCGGGAAACTCCGGCAGATCATCGGCGCCGAACGGCTCGCGATACGCTCGAGCCCGGATGCGCTGCTCGAGACCTATGTCAACCGCGTGCCCATGGGCGGTAACCGCTACGGGATCGAAGCGGCAGCGCGTTCGTACTTCGGCGTCGGCGCTGACGACCTGGACCTCGCCCAGAGCGCGTTGCTCGCGGCGATTCCGAACGACCCGGCGCGCCTTTCGCCGTACGCGCACTGGAACGAGTTACGTACGCGCCAGCGCTACGTGCTCGCGCGCATGCTCGCTACCGGCGCGATCGACGCCGCCCAGGCTCGCTCCGCCGCCGCCGAAGAGCTGCACGTGCTTCCGCCCGACGGCGGACTGCTCGCGGCGCAGCACGCACTCTTCTATCTCTATCCGCGGGTGCCGGTAAGCGCGACGATCGTGCGTACGACCATCGACGCGCCGCTCCAGCGCTTCGTGCAAGCGCAGACCGAGCAGGTCGTGCAGGCGCTCGCAGGACGGCACGTCACCGACGCCGCCGCACTGGTGATCGAGAACGCGACCGGTGACGTTCTCGCCTACGTGGGTTCGCCCGACTACTTCGCCGACGACGCGCTCGGACGGAACGACGGTGTCCAGGCCCTCCGCCAGCCCGGCTCGTCACTCAAGCCCTTCACCTACGACCTCGCCCTCGAGCGCGACGCGATCGCACCGAACACGATCCTGGCCGACGTCCCCACGACGTACGCGATTCCGGGCGGTCGGCTCTATCAGCCGGCCGACTATTCGACCCGCTTCTCCGGCCCGGTCCGGGTGCGTTACGCGCTCGCCAACTCGCTGAACGTGCCGGCCGTGCGCGTGCTCTCCACGCTCGGCGTCGATCCGTTGCTCGCGCGACTCCGCGGGCTCGGCTTCGCACACCTCGACAAGCTCGCGAGCTATTACGGCTTGGGCCTGACGCTCGGTTCGGGTGAAGTCTCTCTCTGGGAACTCGCCCACGCCTATGCGACCATGGCGCGCGACGGTGCGGCGATTCCGCTCCGCCTCCAAGCGGACGCGCCGATCGCGCAAAACACGAACATCGGCGATCCGGCGACATGGCGACTGGTCACGGACATGCTCGCCGATCCGCAAGCGCGCACCAAATCGTTCGGCCTTCACTCGATCCTCGAACTGCCGTTCCCGGCCGCGGTCAAGACCGGAACATCGTCGGACTTCCGCGACACATGGACGGTCGGCTTCTCGCGCGACTATACGGTCGGCGTTTGGGTCGGCAACTTCGATGGGTCGGCGATGCGCGACGTCTCGGGCGTCACCGGCGCGGGGCCGCTCTGGAACCGCATCATGCTCCATCTGCACGACGACCGCGATCCGGGTCCGTTCGCCGTACCGCAAGGCTTCGTCCGACGCCCGATATGCGCGACGACGGGACACAAGCCGGACGCAGGCTGCGCGGCGATCGTCACCGAGTGGCTGCGGCCGAAGGATCTCGCCGCTTGGGATGCCCCGGCCGGCACGCTCGGCGACGAGTACGATCTCTGGCTCGTCGGCCAAGACGTAGCGGGCGGAGCGCTCCACATCGTCTCACCGCGCGAAGGCGATACGTTCGCGCTCGATCCAGCTCCCAATGCGGTCGCACGCGCGAGCGAGCGGATCGAGCTCCACGCGATCGGCAAAGCCAAGGTCACGTGGCGGGTGGGCGGCGCTGCAATTCCGCTCGACTCTCAAGGCCACGCGTTCTGGACGCTGCGACTTGGCACGTGGAGCATCGAAGCGAGCGACGGCGCAACGCGCGCCCGGGTAACGATTCGGGTCGTACGTCCCCCACACGGCAGCAATCCCGGCTTCACGCTCTCGAAATAGGTCGCCGCCAAACCATTCACCTCGCGGATACATCTCGGCGACGAGCGGACAATCTGGCCCGCGTACGCTTGTGCAGTTATGGATACGCGCGCCCAACTCTATGCCGAGCCTCTTGCAGCGCGGATGCGCCGCCGACGAATCCGCGACGATCGCGACCCTGGCGCGCTTCGGCGCGGGGACGCTCCGCTACGCCGCCGCCCGGCGGGTGCGCGTCACCATCCTCACTCCCAGCGAACGTTACGACGAAGCTTCGCCTGCGCTCACGCGGATGGGCGTCGACGTGGACGCTTGGCCGCTCCTCCGGCCGGCCTGTTCGTGGTCGAGGAACGCACCGTCTATCTCCGCTCCCGATCCGCGATGACGGTCGCGCACGAGTTCGGCCACGCCTTGGACTGCGCGCTCGGCGGCGGCGTCTATCGCTCGGGATTGGATCCGCGCGTCCGCGCGGCATTCGCCGCGGCGCGCGAGTATGTGACTCCCTACGCGTCGACGGGCTTGGATGAATACTTCGCGGAAGCGCTCCGCGCATACGTCGAGGTCAACGACCCCGCATCGCCCTGGCCGCCCGCGACGCGCGAGCGGTTA
>JALYSX010000035.1 GCA_030854585.1 Vulcanimicrobiota bacterium | reverse complement strand
GCTCTGGTCGGGTTCATGGCCGCCGGCAAATCCACCATCGCCAAGAAGCTCGCGCGTAAGCTCGGGATCGCGTTCTATGATATCGACGATCTGATCGTCGAAGAGCACGGCGCGATCAGCGACATCTTCTACGCGCAAGGTGAGAAAGCGTTCCGCGCATACGAGCGCGATACGATCGAGCACGTGATCGAGGCCGAGCCCCCCGGCGTCATCGCCCTGGGCGGCGGCGCCGTCACCGACGACGAAACGCTCAAGCTACTGAAGAAGCGAACCTATCGGATCTTCATCAAGGTCGCTCCGGAGCAAATCCTCGGGCGCCTGCGCCGGAGCCCGCGTGTCCGGCCGTTGATCGGCCCGACGCCCTCGCTCTCGAAGATCAAAGAACTTTATGCCGCCCGCATGCCGCGCTACGCGCATGCCGATCTGGTCGTCGAAGCCGACACCCTGTCGACCCCGCAAATCATCGAACAGATCGTCACGTGGACGCACAAGAAGAAGATCGAGCTGTAGCCGTCAACGGCGACCTGGGCTACCCGGTCGTCGTCGGTCCCGACCTACGAGCGGAACTGCACGCATTCCTGAACGAACGCGACGTGCGTCGGATGGTCGTGCTCTGCGACGCGCAGGCCGACGTCGCGCGTCTGGCGCGCCGCATGAGCAACGGTATTGGGGCCCGCATCGCGGTCCTGCCCTTCGCGCTCGGCGAGCGGCGCAAGAGCCTCGCGACGCTCGAGCGCGTCCTCGCCGGCTTGGTCGCGGCCGGTGCCGATCGGGGAACCACTATTCTTGGCGTCGGCGGCGGCGTCGCAAGCGATCTCTTCGGATTCGCGGCGGCCACCTTCATGCGCGGCGTTCCGTACGTGCACGTCGCGACGTCGTTGGTCGCGATGGTCGATGCGGCGATCGGGGGGAAGACCGGCGTCGATCTCCCGAGCGGCAAGAATCTCGCCGGCGTCTTCAGCGATCCGCTGGCCATGTTCGCGCCGACCGACGCGCTCGAAACGCTGCCGTTCAGGCATCTTCGCGAGGGCTTGGCCGAGACCGTCAAGCATGGCGTCATCGAAGGTGGCGACCTCTTCGACGCGCTCGAAGCGCTCGCGCCGCATCCCTTCTCCAAATGGCCCTGGCCGGCGCTCGTCAACGATTCTGCTAAGGTCAAGACGATGATCGTGGCCGACGACCGCACCGAGCGGGGCACGCGCGAACTGCTGAACCTCGGGCACACGTTCGCCCACGGCATGGAGCGCGCGAGTGCGTTTCGTATCTCGCACGGCGCGGCCGTCTCGCTCGGCCTGCGTGCCGCCGGATTGCTGGCTCTGCGGACCGGGCGTTTCTCGGAGACCGATCACCTGCGCGTGCTCGCGTTGCTTGCGTTGCTGCGGCTGCCCATGACGATGCCGCTCGACCCGGCTCCGGTACTCGAGGCGATGAGGGCCGACAAGAAGAAGCGCGACGGTCGCCTGCGCTTCGTGCTCCCGAACGCGGTCGGCGACGTGGAGTTCGGCATCGAGGTCCCGGATCGTGACGTTCGCGCCGTACTCAAACGGATGACGTCGCCCCCGACCGACGCCGAAGTCTCCTAGCGATGCGCGTCTGCGACTCGTTGGCCGCGATCCGATCATCGCGTTTCGATCTCCCCCTGACGTACGCCGCCGGCGACCTCGACCTGCGGATCGGCGACGTCGTGCGGGTTCCGCTCGGCTCGCGCGAGATGGTCGCATTCATCGTCTCGCCGGTTCGCGAGCAGGCCGACGACGCGCGCATCCGGTTCGTCGCCGAGCGCTGCGACGTCCCGCGCGCATTCGACGAGATCGGGCTGCATCTCGCGCGGTTCCTGGCGGAGCGCTACCTGTGCACGCTCGGGGAAGCGCTCGGCGCGGTCGTGTTGGCGGCTGCCGTCCCGCGCATGGTCGATGCATTCGCACGAACCGAGCGCGCGAACCCGGCTCGCTATCCATCGGTGCCGGAGCGGCTCTTGCGCACGATCTGGGAAGATCTGCCCGACGGCTTCGGACTCGAGACGCTGCTGCGCCACCCGGATGCTCGCCGCGCCGGTGATCGCGCCACGCTCTTGCGCCACCTGCAGACTCTTTCGCGGAGCGGCGACCTCACCCGCGTCCGTCGCTTCGTCGCACCGAAGACGCATGCATATACGGTGCGCGTGCTCTACCCCGGCGATGTGACGATCAAGGGGAAGAAGGCCGAGAGCCTGCTCGCGTTCGTGCGCGAGCAACCCGGGACGCCGCGCGCGGACGCGCTCCTGGCCGGCTTCACCAACGCCGTCGTCGCACGCGCCGTCAAAGCGGGCGCGCTGGTCGAGCGTGAGATCGAGCCCGCGCGCGAGCGGACGACGCGCATCGATGAACCGGCGCAGTTCGAAGCGACCGAGGGACAAGCGGCTGCGATCGCACGACTCGCCGAATGGCTGGATGCGCGCGAGCATCGCGAGGCGCTGCTCTTCGGCGTGACCGGGAGCGGCAAGACCTTCGTCTATCTCGAATCGATCAAACGCGTCGTCCGTGCCGGTGGTCGCGCGATCGTGCTCGTGCCGGAGATCTCGCTCACACCCCAGGCTGCGCGGCGCTTCGAGGCCGCATTCGGGGAGCGCGTTGCCGTGCTCCATTCGGCACTCTCGGAGCGCGAGCGGTTCGACGCATGGCAGGCGAGCGCACGCGGCGAGGTCGACGTGGTGGTCGGCGCCCGCAGCGCCGTCTTCGCCCCTTTGCCGGACGTGCGCCTGATCGTCGTCGACGAAGCGCACGAGACGTCGTACAAACAGGATACCGTCCCCCGCTATCATGCGGTCGCAGTCGCGCGCGAGCGCATGCGCGCCGCCGGCGGCGTGATCGTGCTCGGTAGCGCAACGCCGTCGCTCGAGAGTTGGGAGGCCGCGCAGAGCGGCGCGCTGGAACTGCTGACCCTGCGCGAACGCGCTACGAAGCAGGCGATGCCGCAGGTCCACGTGGTCGACATGGGCGAGGAGTTCGCCGCCGGCAACAAGCGGATCTTCGGAAGCGCGCTCGCGCAGGCGCTCTCCGACCGGATCGAGCGTGGCGAGAAGAGCGTGCTCTTCGTCAACCGGCGTGGGAGCGGCGGGTTCTTGCTCTGCCGCAAATGCGGTCACGTGCCCGAGTGTACGCGCTGCAGCGTCTCGCTCGCCGTCCATCGGGCGGAAGGTCTGCTGCGCTGCCACTACTGCGATCTGCAACGCCCGATTCCGTCGCTCTGCCCGAACTGCGGCGAAGCGGCGGTCAAAGAGTTCGGCGTCGGCACCGAGCGGGTCGTCGAAGAAGTGGCAACGCTCTTTCCCCAGGCGCGGATCGTGCGGATGGACTCGGATACGACCACGCGCATCGGCGATCACGCTCGGCTTCTCACCGAGTTCGAGGAGAGCGGCGACATCCTGGTCGGAACGCAGATGGTCGCCAAAGGTCTGGACTATCCGACCGTCACGCTGGTCGGCGTGGTCGCGGCGGATATCGGCCTGCATGTCGCGGATTTCCGCGCATCTGAGCGCACCTTTGATCTGGTCACCCAGGTCTGCGGTCGTAGCGGCCGTGCTCGTCCGGGCGAAGCGATCGTGCAGACGTATGCCCCGACCCACCCCGCGATCGTCTTCGCCTCAGCGCACGACTTCGAGGGCTTCGCAGAAGAAGAGCTCCGCGAACGGCGCGAGCTGGGCTATCCGCCGGCGTCGCGCCTCATCTATCTCGGCGTGATCGGCCGCGAGAAGGTCGTCACGAGCGATGCGGCCGCGGGATACGCCAAGATACTCGAATCCACCGGCCTCTGCGAAGTTCTCGGCCCCGCGCCCTACCCGATCGCACGCCTCAACAACGAGTGGCGCTACCGCATCATGCTCAAGGCGGCCAAAGCTCGCGCCCTTCGCGAAGCCTTCCGCGAACTCATCATCCCCCGCGCTCGAACCGACCGCGCGACCCGGATCGCCATCAACGTCGATCCGTAGGACGGAACACTGTCTACCGCGGGCCGAATGAGGCGCGTTGGTTTCGTAAGGTGGTCGATGGGAAGACCATCTGCGAGAGCAACAGGCCGGCGACGAGCAGGATCGCGTTGACGATCGCGTTGGCGGCGAGCGGGAGAGCGCTGCCGATGTTCTGCTGGAATGCGAAGAGCACGCTCTCGTAGCTCAAGCTGCCGGGAACGAGTACCAGTAGTGCCGGAACCAGCATGACCGGCTGCGGGACGCGCAAAAAGCGCGCTCCGAAACTTGCGACCAAGCCGCACACGAACGCCGATGCGAACGCCGCCGCTTCATGGACCGGGAGCATACCGAAGATCTTGGTCGTTGCGACCGCCACGAAACTCGCGGCGAAGACCCACGGAAACTCGCGCGGTCGCGCGTCGAGATCGACCCAGAGTCCGACCGTGAGAAGAACCACTGCGAGCAGCCAGAACGCAGCGCCGACCGGGTGCGGATGGATGTCGGCGCTTCGTAGCAAGTGCGGTCCGAGCAAGGTGAACCCTAGCAGTGCTCCGCATCCGAGCGCGAGCAGCGTCGAGAGCACTTTTCCCAAACGTGCGACGCCGGCGACCAAGTTCCGATTCGCGAGTTCGTACAGCGCTAGCGTGAGCGAGTACCCGGGCAACAGCACGACGACGCCCGCAACGATCGAGATGTAGATGTTGGTCGGCCCGATCAGTTGCGTGAACCCGGCCACGATCACCGTGCCGGCGAACGCCGCGATCACCTCGAAGAGCCGATCAACCGCAGCGTAGCGGGTGCTAAGCGCGGAGAGTGCGCCGGTCACCGCGCCGATCGTGCCCGAGACGATCAGTTCGCGCCAGCCGGCTCCGAGCAGCAACGCGACGCCGACGGCGACGAAGAGCAGCCCGGGGATCTGGAGCCAGGGCGCGTAGCCGCCTTGCTCGTCGACCAGCTCGAGTTGGCGAGTCGCTTCGACGTAGTCGATGCGCCCCGCGAGCAGTTCGTCATAGATGGAGTTCAGCAACGCGATGCGGCGCAGGTTCGGGCGGCCCGGATCCATGCGCAGCATGACGACGCGCTGACGGTAGACGGAACCGATCGCGATCGCGATGTTGGTGGGAAGGGCGAAGACTTGGATCTGCAGTCCGATCGCGTGAGCGATCGCGACGAGCGTCTCCTCAAGCGCGTCGGTCGCGACGCCGGCCTGATGGAGTTCGCGCGCCATCGTGGCGATGAAGACCGCCTTGGGGTCGTCGGCGACGAAGGCGGTCGATTCAGCCACGGGACTCCCGAGGGCGACTACTTCTTCGAGGTTTTCTTCGAAGTCTTTTTGGTCGACTTCGCTTTGGCCGACTTCACCGGCTTGACAGGCGCGTTCGCTGCGGCTTTGACGGCCTTGGCGAGGCGCGACTTCTTGCGCGCGGCCTTGTTCGGGTGAATCGTGCCCTTTTGCGCGGCCTTGTCGAACTGCGACTCGACGTCTTTCACGAGCTCGGTATCGGCGGCGACGGCGGCCTTCTTGTAAAGCGTCTTGAGGCGCGTCTTCGAGTCGAGGTTACGGGT
>JALYSX010000034.1 GCA_030854585.1 Vulcanimicrobiota bacterium | reverse complement strand
TTCTTGCGGAACGTCTCCTGGAAATTCAAGACGTAGTGCGGGATCCCGAGGGTCGCGGCGCTCCGGCGGGCGTCGTCGAAATCGTCGACACCGCAGCAGCTCTTGGCTTGCGGCGCGCGGGTAGGCGCATACATACGCATCGTCACGCCGACGACGTCGTATCCGGCTTCGACCAGGAGCCCGGCGGCCACCGCCGAGTCAACTCCGCCGCTCATCGCGGCAATTACGCGTGCTTTTGCCATAGGTCTTTTGGACAGGATAACAGGGTATCGAGGCTAACAGAAGCCCCAAATGCCAGCGCTGGGTGACCGGTTTCGAGCCGCACGTGAGTCTCGTGGCCTTAGCTTGTCCGAAGTCTCCGAACAGCTCCGAATCCGGGCTGTTTATTTGGCCGCTATCGAGGAAGAGAACTGGGCCGCCATCGGTGCGCCGGTCTACGCGCGCGGCTTCTTGCGGACCTACGCTCGCTTCCTCGGGCTCGATCCCGAGGAGGCCGTCGGCGCCTTCAATGCCTCATCCGGTTCGCCCCCGGTCCCCTCGTACGTCGCAGCCAAGCCCGTCGAGGACGATGCCCAGCCGATCGTCGGCCCGCGCCGGGGACTCTCGCCGGTCATCTGGATCGCAAGCCTGATCGCCATCGCCCTGGTCGCCTACGTGGTCTACAACGCGATGACCTTACGCCAAACGGGCACGAGCGCAGTCGACGTAGCGACGGCCGCCAGCGCCTCGCCGGGGACGCTTCCTTCTAATAGTCCGGCCCCGGGTACGACGAATCTCGCATCGGCTGGGCCATCGGCCTCGCCTTCGCCCGGTGGGCCGAACACGCTCGAACTGCATTTCTCGTCCGCCTCATGGCTCCGGGTTAGCGTTGACGGCAGTGCTAGTATTGAGGGTACGTTTCCGGCCGGGACCGTCAAGACGTTCCGCGGCAAGGTCGCGGTCGTACGCGTCGGCAACGCCGCCGGCGTCGAAGCGTTCGTCGACGGCAAATCGGTCGGCGTACTCGGCAAAGCGGGCGACGTCGTCGACCGCACCTACGCACTCTAGGAGCAACCATCAGTGGCTAGCGAATATTCGTTCGATGTCGTGTCGAAGATCGACCGACAAGAGCTCGACAACGCGCTCAACCAAGCGCGCAAGGAGATCGAGAGCCGCTTCGATTTCAAGCACTCGAAGACCGAGATCACCTCGGATGAGAAGACCATCACGATCGTCTCCGACGACGAACTCAAGATGAAGAACGTGATCGACATTGTGCAGGCGAAGGCGATCAAGCGCGGCATCGATATCAAGGCGCTCGAACTTGGCAAGGTCGATTCGGCGGCACTCGGCGCGGTGCGACAGGTGATCACGCTGCGCAACGGTCTGCCCAAGGACAAGAGCAAGATCCTCACCGAGAAGATACGTTCGCTCAAGCTCAAGGTCACGTCGCAGATCCAAGACGAGCAGATCCGCGTGACCTCGAAGAGCAAAGACGATCTGCAAACGGTCATGAACGAACTCAAAGCGATGACCTTCGACTTCCCGCTCCAGTTCGTGAACTACAGATAGTGCCGTCGGTTTCATTCGTCTCGCTCGGGTGTGCGAAGAATTTGGTCGACACCGAGGTCATGATCGCGAAGTTGGGCGCCGCCGGATGGCAGCTCGAACCCGATTCGACCCAGGCCGACACCGTCATCATCAACACGTGCGCGTTCATCGACCCGGCCAAGGAAGAGTCGACCGACACGATCCTGGAGCACGCACAGCGTAAGGGTCCCGACCAGCAGCTGGTCGTGGCCGGCTGCCTCGCTCAACGTTACGGCGAGCAGTTGCAGGCGCTGATCCCCGAGATCGACGGCGTCGTCGGTACCGGCGCCTACGCCGGCATCGTGGAGATGCTCGACGATGTGCGCGCAGGGCATCATCCCGTCCGTCTGCAGTTCGACGCAGAACCCGAACACGATTTCCTTCCGCGTCTGATCACGACGCCACGTGCGACCGCGTACCTCAAGATCGCCGAAGGCTGCGATCATCCGTGCACGTTCTGCATCATTCCGCAGCTGCGCGGCAAGTTCCGCAGTCGGAGCGAAGAGTCGATCCTGATGGAGGCCCGCGCGCTCGCCGCGAACGGAACGAAAGAACTGATCCTGATCGCGCAGGACACCTCGATGTGGGGCCGCGATCGCGGGCATCGTCGCGGCGGCCTCGCGCAGTTGCTCGAAAGTCTCCACGAGATCGACGGCATCGAATGGATCCGCCTGCTCTATCTCTATCCGGCGACGGTCGACGCCGAACTGATCGAAGCGATGGCTCGCTTGCCGAAGGTCTGCAAGTACATGGACATGCCGCTCCAGCACGCGCATCCCGATGTGCTGCGCGCGATGCTGCGTCCGTCCAACGGCGAGCGGTATCTGGAGATCATCAACGAGTTCCGCGCGAGCATACCGGGAATCACGATGCGCTCGACGTTCATCGTCGGCTTCCCAGGCGAGACCCAGGCCCACGTGGACTACTTGGAAGAGTGGATCGGCCGGGCGGAGCTCGATCGGGTCGGGTTCTTCGAATATAGTGCCGAGGAAGGTACGCCGGGCGCGGAACTTCCGAATCACGTCCCGGCGCGGGAGCGCCGGAAGCGTCTGGTGCGACTGCGTGAAGCGCAGCGACTCGCATCCGAACGTGCGCGAGCGAAGCGGGTCGGCGACACGGTGATGGTCCTCGTGGAAGAGCGGCGGACGTTGCGCAAAGGCGATCCCTTCCGAGCCGCACTCGGTGAGGGTGAAGTCTGGTTCGGACGATCGGCGGGCGAAGCGCCCGGTGTCGACGGCGGCGTCTTCTTCGCCGGCGACGCGACGCCGGGCGAGTTCGTGCCGGTCACGCTTGACGGTCACGGACCGTTTGATTTTTTCGGTCGCCAAAAGGAACGTGTCGTCGTTGGGTAAGCACCTCGGTCCCGGAATCGAAAACGAAGACGTATACCGGTCGGCCCGGCCGAATCGGCCCGTACTGATGCGCCGCATCGCGCTCGTCGCGATCCTGTTGCTGGTCGGGTTCGTCTCGGTGGTCGCGGGCTTCTCGATCTTCCAGCACAAGAGTCCGATGGCCGTGCTCGGAGAGATCGCGGGCGTCAAGACGCCGCAGGAGGTCTTCGGTAAGAACAACCTGCTGGTACTGGTCGTCGGACTCGACTACGACTACACCGCCAACGATATCGAGACGTCCGCGACCTCGAGGACCGACGTCATCAAAGCGATCAACCTCGATTTCGGACAGAAGCGCGCTTACGTCCTGAGCATCTTGCGCGATACGGTCGCGACGATGCCGAGCGGCCGTCAGGCGAAGGTCAATGAAGCCTACTCCGAGGGCGGGATCAAAGAGTCGAAGGCGGTGATAGCCGACTTCCTCGGCACCCCTCCGTTCGATCGCTACGTGATCCTGCGCTCCGACTCGGTCAAGGATATCATCGATGCGATCGGCGGCGTCGACGTCATCGTCAAAGATTCCGACTGCCTCAAGAATAAGCAGTGCAAGAATCAGGAACCGCTTAACTACGACGATAATTGGGGTCATCTGCATATCCATCTCAAGCCGGGCCTGCAGCATCTCGATGGCGAGCAGGCCGTCGGCTATTCCCGGTTTCGGCACGACTGGTGCAGCGATCCGTGCCGCTCGATGCGCCAGGATCAGGTGCTCCAAGCGATCGTTACGAAGGCACGGGGCGATAAGCTCAATACGCTGATGCATCTGGGCGATCTGATCGCGTTCGTGCGCAAGAACGTCACCACGAACCTGAGCCAGAACGAGATGCTCGCGCTCGCTACGTACTTCAGCGATATCGACAAGGACGGCGTCAAACAAGACCGGCTCGAAATGGCCGACAACGTGACGTTGGCCGACGGCGGAACGGCGATCACCGTCGATCCGGCAGAAAAGGCGAAGAAGGTCCACGACATGCTGATCGCGCCGCCGATGCCCGAGACGACTCCGGACTCGATGGCCTTGCTCTCGATCCCGCCGAACACGATCAAGATCGACGTCCAGAACGGCAGCGGCATCGTCGGCGCGGCGCGCCAAGTCGCGCTCGCGCTCAAAGCGAAGGGCTTTCTGATCGGCACGGTCGGCAACGCACCGACCACGGTCGACGAATCGGAGATCCGCGAGCACTCGAAGGTCACGTTCGCGGGCGTGAGGGTCCGCGTCGCCTTGCCGCCGGCGATGCACTCGCTCGCCGTCCTCTCCGAGAGCGATCCGACGGCGCCTGACTCGGCTAGCGACGTGACGATCGTCGTCGGCAAAGATCTGGCGGTCGCCGAAGCGGCGCTCTCGATTCCCGGAGCGGCGCTGCCGACCTCGAAACCTTGACGATTCGCGTTCGGTGGATCGTGACGCTGGTCGTCGCGG
>JALYSX010000001.1 GCA_030854585.1 Vulcanimicrobiota bacterium | reverse complement strand
AGCCTCGCATTCGCGCGCGCCGACGACGCGGCGATCATGCCGTTCGTGCGCGAACACGCTTTCGAGATGGGCGACGAGGTGATACGCAAGCACATCGCCCTGTATGTCAACGAGTTCAGCGAAGACCTGGGCGAGACCGGGATCGCCGCGGTCACCGAGCTCTTCGACCGCGCGCACGCCGCCGGGATCATCCCCGAGGCGAGCGTGGCCCGCTTCGTCGCGGAGCGTGGCTAGGGACGTGCGACTGCTCGTCGTCGAGGATGACGAAGCGCTGCGCGACGTGCTCCATCGCGGATTGACCGAACAGGGTCACGTGGTCGATGCGGTCGGAACCGGTCCGGAAGGCGCGCTCCATCTCGAGACCGGCGACTACGACGGTGCGATCGTGGATTGGAATCTACCCGGGCAAGACGGGCCGACGATCGTGCGCGTCGCCCGTGCCGCCGGCATCGCCACGCCCGTGCTCCTGCTCACCTCGCGCGATACCACGGAGGACGTGATCGCCGGACTCGATGCCGGGGCAGACGACTTCTTGCGCAAGCCGTTCGTCTTCGGCGAACTCGAGGCACGTTTGCGCTCGATCACCCGGCGCGAGGCGAGCCTGCCGACGGAGATCCTGCGCGTCGACGCCCTGACCTTCGACGTCGCCCGCCGGAGCACGGCCTGGCGCGATCGTCCGATCGCGCTCACCGCGCGAGAGACCGCCTTCCTCGAGTACTTCCTCCGGCGCCCCGGAGCGGTGGTCACGCGCGCCGCCCTCGAAGATTCGCTCTGGGAGCGCGACGCGCACGTCGAATCGAACGTGGTCGACGTCTACGTTCGGCGGATCCGTGCAAAGCTCGCCGACGCCGGTGTCCCGCCGATACTTGAAACGGTTCGCGGAAGCGGCTACCGGTTGAGCGGGCCGGCATGACCCTGCGCGCACGTTTGGCTTGGACGTACGGCGTCGGCCTGGCGATCGGTATGGTGATCTTTGCGATCGTATCGATCGCCACGATCGACCGCGTCCAACGCGCCGGCTTGGATTCGCGTCTCGAATCGGCCGCCCAGGCCGCCGCGCCGCTCGCGAAGACGCACGGCACCACCATCACCGTCGCCCCCGACGACCGCGGCCAGTTCCAGGCGATCTTTACGCGCGACGTCGCGGGCGCGATCTTCGACGCTCGGGGTCGTGCGCTCGCGCAGAGCGGCGGCCGCATCCCGCCGGCCATCGTCGCGGCAACCCTCGCGAACGCCGAACCGCATACCTTCGACATCGGATCCGGCGAAGACGCGCTACGCGCGTTCGTCGTACCGATCGAGAACGCGGCCGGCGCTACCCTGGGTTTCTCGGTCTCGTGGCGCGAGAGCGACTCGATCGACGAGTTCGAACGTTCGGTGCTTCTGGGCATGGTCGCGATCGCACTTGTCATCCTCGCAGTCGCCGCCGGCACCGCGTGGTTGTTGGCCGGACGCGCGCTCCGGCCTCTCCAGCGTATGTCCTCGATCGCAACGGATATCGAGGCGCACGACCTCTCGCGCCGCCTGAACGCGCCCGGCGCCGACGAGCTCGGACGGCTCTCGGTCGCATTCGATCGCATGTTGGACCGCCTCGAAGCGGCGTTCACACGCCAGCGACGCTTCACCGCGGACGCCTCACACGAACTCCGCGCACCGCTCTCGGTCATCCGGGCCGAAGCGGATCTCGCGCTCCGTCGCGAACGCGAAGGCGACGAGTATCGGAAGGCGCTCGCGACGGTCGCGCGCGAAGCAGACCGGCTCGAAGAACTGGTCGAAGCGCTGCTCGCATCATCGCGTGCCGACGCAGGCGAAGTCGCGCGTAGCCCGGTCGATATATGCGCGCTCGCGCGCGACGTCTCCGACCGCCTCGAGCCGAGCGCGCGCGTCAAAAACATCGAGCTCCGCCTCGTCGAGGGCGACGCGGGCGAGATCCCGGCCGACGGTGCGTCGCTCGAACGCGCGCTGACCGCCGTGATCCACAACGCCATCGCGTGGACACCTCCCGACGGCCGCGTAACGATCGCTGTCGGGAAAGGCGTCGTCACCGTGGCCGACACCGGTCCGGGCTTCACGCCCGAAGGCCTCGAGCACGCGACCGAACGATTCTGGCGCGGCGACCCGTCGCGCCCGCGCGGTAGTTCCGGCCTCGGGCTCGCGATCGCGCAGACGCTGGTCGAGGCCAACGCCGGCAGACTCTCCATCGCAAACGGGATCGAGGGAGGCGCCCGAGTGAGCCTGACCTTCACCGAATAATCCGGCTGCCATGCGCCGTTCATCCAGCCGTCATCTTGAGCGGATAGACTCAGTGTCATGAAAACATTTCTCGTCTTCGCCCTCGCCGCAGCGATTGCGGCTCCGGTGGCCGTCTCCGCCACCTCCCTCAAAGGCAGCCAGTATCTCCCGCAGGCCAAGGTCAGCCTCGCGCAAGCCCGCGCATCGGCGTTGAAGGCCGCGCACGGTATCATCGTCGACCAAGAACTCGAAAAAGAGCGAGGCGGCCTTCGTTACAGCTTCGATGTCAAAGTCGGCAAGACCGTCCACGAAGTCGGCGTCGACGCGATCACCGGCAAGGTTCTCGAGAATTCCGTCGACACGGGCAACGACTAGCTGAAACTCAACGAGTTCGCGCTCCGTCACAAGCGAAGCATCATCTTCCTTGTGGCGGCGCTAACGATTCTGGGTGCATTCGCCTACACCACGATTCCCGCATCGATCTTTCCGACGATGTCCTTCGCGCGCGTCGACGTCGTTATCGGGGCGGGCGACCTGCCGCCCGAACGCGTCCGCATCGCGATCGCGCAGCCGCTCGAGCGCGCCTTCGGCGGCCTGCCCTCGGTCACGCGCACGCTTGCGACCTCGACGCAGGGTAGCGCCGAGCTGATCGTCGAGTTCGATCCGACGACCGACGTCCGCAACGATCTTCAGAGCGTCGATCAAGCGATCGCCGCGGCGGCCGGCGTGTTGCCGCTGGGCATCACGTCCTCCGCGACCGTCATCAATCCGAACAGCGAGCCGGTGCTCTCGTACGCGTTCTCGTCGCCGTTGCTCTCGCAGACGGTCGTGCACGAGATGATCGTGCAGAATCTCGTGCCGGCATTCTCCGGCGTTCCCGGCCTGGCACGCACGCTTGCGGTCGGCGGCCCGGAACGAGAATACAACGTCGACCTCGATGCGGCGGCACTAGCCGCGCACGGCCTCTCCGCCGGCGACGTCGGGCGGGCGGTTGCCGACGCGAACGCCGTCACCGCACCCGGCATTGCGACCGCTTTCGCGCAACGGAACGTCCTGGTGGTCGACTCGCGCATCCTCGACGCGCGCTCGCTCGGCGCGGTGGTCGTTCCGGACGCGCGTCGCGTCCCGACCCGACTCGACGCGCTCGGACGCGTGAGCCTCGGCGTCGCGCCGGCCACGACGGCAATGTCGTTCGACGCCTCCCACGCCGTCGGTCTGAACTTCTACGCGCTTCCTGGCGCCGATACGGTCAAGATGGCCGACGCGGTCGAGGCGCGCATGCGCGATCTCGCGCCGCGCCTACCGGGTGGAACCCACGCGACGAAATATTGGGATCAGACCCGGTTGATCCGCGACTCGCAGAGCAGTCTGCGCGACGCGATCGGATTGGGGGCCCTGCTCGCCATCGGCGTGATCCTGCTCTTCCTGCGCAACCTCCGGATGACCCTGATCGCGGCGGTCGTCATCCCGCTGGCCATCGCGATCACGATCTTCGCGATCGGTCGGATGGGGCAGACGCTCAATCTGATGAGTGTAGGCGGCCTCGCGGTCGCGGTCGGTCTGATCATCGACGATGCGATCGTCGTCATCGAGAACATCGCGCGCAACCTGCACGCTCATCCGACCTACCCCAAGCGCGAGATCGTCGTGCAATCGATGCGCGAGCTGATCGCGCCGATGAGCGCATCGACCTTGACGACGGTCGTCGTCTTCGTCCCGCTCGTCCTGCTCTCGGGCGTCTCCGGCTTCTTCTTTCGCGCGCTGGCCACGACGCTCGGCACGTCGCTCGTGGTCTCGCTCGGCTTGGCCGTCTTCCTGACGCCGATCCTTGCCGAACAGATGATGCAACCGGCCGGTGCGGTCCACGACGACGTCGGTTTCGTCGCGCGCCTCCTGGCTCGCTACGAACCGCTCCTCCGCTGGGCGCTGGGGCACCGCCGAACCGTTTACGTCGCCTCTGCAGGCATCCTGGTCGTCACCGCGCTGCTCCTGACGCGTCTACCGAGCGACTTCCTTCCGAAACTCGACGAAGGGCAGTTCGAGATCCGCTATCAGATGCCGGTCGGCACCGCGCTCGAAGCGAGCGACGCGGCCGCGACCCAACTCGAACGGGTCGCGCTTGCGGACCCGGCTGTGGTCTCGGTGGGACGCTTCACCGGTATCGATACTAACGGTTTCGCGCCGACTCCGGTGCGCAATGGGACGATCCGGATCGCGCTCAAGCCGCGCTCGCAACGTGACTCCTTCGACGCCATCAGCGAGCGGATGCGCGGTGCGATGCAGAAAACCGTTCCAGCGGTCCAGTTGAATTTCCACCAGATCCTCGAGGACATCATCGACGATATCTCGGGCGCTCCGGCACCGCTCGAGATCACCGTCCGCGGCACGGACGAGCGCGTCCTCGAGGCGAGCGCGACTTCGATCGCCGATCGTATCGCGAAAGTGCCCGGCGTGACCGACGTCTTCTCCGGGGTGACTCACGACGATCCGGCGGTGCGCGTCGCGCCGAATGCGGCGCGACTGGCCGCCCTCGGTCTGAACGCGAACGACGTGAGCGACGCGATCGCCGCGTCCACGCAGGGGATGGTTCCGACCAGCCTGGCCGGGAGCGCGACCTTGGTCCCGGTCCGCCTGCGCGTCGCGGGCGGCGGCGGTGCGCCGGGTACGGGACTGCTCGCCACCTCGGCCGGCGTCTTACAGTTGAATTCGCTCGCGACGACGGCGCGCGACGTGTTGACCAGCGACGTCACCGACGAAAACGCTCAACGCGTCCTCATCGTCACCGCCAACTACGGCGGTACGACGCTCTCCGCCGTCGTCGCGGGTGTCCGCAGCGCGCTAGCCCGGACGCCGCTACCGCCCGGCTACACCTGGTCGATCGGCGGCGCCTATCGCGCACAACAGCAATCGTTCCGGGAGTTCGCGACCGTGGTCGCGATCGCGATCGCGCTGGTCTTCTTCGTCATGCTCGCGACGTTCGGATCGTTCCGCCTTCCGCTCGTCGTCCTTACCGCGATCCCGCTTGCGTTGATCGGCGTAGCCCTCGGCCTGTTCGCGACCGGGACGCCGTTCAACGTCTCGTCGTTCATGGGACTGTTGCTCTTGGTCGGCTTGATCGTCAAGAACGGTATTCTGCTGATCGACGTCGCAAATCGCAAACGTGCAGAAGGCGCCTCGATCGACGAGGCGCTCGTGACCGCCGGACGGCTCCGCCTGCGCCCGAT
>JALYSX010000229.1 GCA_030854585.1 Vulcanimicrobiota bacterium | reverse complement strand
ACGAGATCCCCGTGCGCTTCATCGTTTCCGAAACGCGCCACTATCACGTGCCGCTGCTCCTCTCCCCATTCGGCTACTCGACCTACCGCGGGAGCTAGTCCCACCCTCGTCCTCCGGGACACTCGCTGCGATCGAAGGGACGTTATCCCTCGGCTGCTTTATATGCGGCCCAGCCGCCGTATTTGCTGACGTCGGGCCAATCGTTCTTCTCGACAAGTTCTTTCGGATAGAGCATCGCATGGGCTCTCGTGCCGTCTTGGAGATCGATCTCGGCCTCGTAAAGATCGGGCGGTTCGCCTGCCATCAGCGAGGCGTATTGATCTTCGGACAGTTCGTACAACTCGCCGAGGATCGAGATGCCGCCGCTCCCGACTTCAAAGATACCGGGATGCCAGCCGTCCTTGACGGAGTACAGGCGATACTTCGCCGCGGTACCGACCGGGCCGACGAGATATGCATCCTGGAGATTCGGGTGATCGGGCTGACCGCTCAAGGCCGAACCGCAGATAAAAAATCGCTTCATCCGCGCCCTTTCGCGCCGAGCGTCGCGTCGACCTCGACCAACGACGCCGCCAGAGCTTCGACGCCGAGTTCGAGATCCGCATCCGAGGTGCGCTCTTCGGCGACGTGGCTGCGCCCGCCGATGCTGGGTACGAAGATCATCGCTGTCGGGACGATCGTGCCGAGACTCATGGCATCGTGACCGGCGCCGCTCGGACAATCGATCGCCGGACGGTTCAGCGTCACCGCCACGCGGTGGATGGCGGCCTGAAGCTCGATCGTCATCGGGGTCGGTTTGCGTCGTTCGAAGGCCTCGACCTCAACGGTGACGCCACGCTTCTTCGAAACCGCTGCGACCGCGTCGTGAAAGGCACGCTCGATCACATCGAGCGAGACATCGTTCGGCGCGCGCAAGTCGAGCGAGAACGTGACCGATCCCGGAACGACGTTGGTGCCGTTCGGTTCGACCAGCATCCGTCCGACGGTGGCGACCGCATCGATCTCGGTTCGCGCCGCGACGTCGAGCACGATCACCAGCTCCGAGGCCGCACAGAGCGCGTCGGCGCGCAGACGCATCGGGACGGTGCCGGCATGACCGCTCACGCCGGTCACGGTCGCGCGCAAGCGACGCTGGCCGAAGATCGCCGTGACGACGCCGAGCGGGACGCCGGCCTCTTCGAGGATCGGCCCTTGCTCGACGTGCAGTTCGAGATAGGCAGCGACGTCACGGTTCGCACGCATCGGAACGCCCGGCAGCAATCCGCTGTCGGCGGATGCGAGTGCCTCGCGCAGCGAAACGCCGTCGTCGGCGAGGATCGCAAGCACATCGTCGGCGCTCTTGATGCCGGCGAAGACGGAACTGCCGAGACAGCCGAGCGGAAAGCGCGAACCCTCTTCACCGACCCAGGCGACGGCTTCGATCGGATGCGTCGTCTTCACGCCGCGCGCTTCGAGCAACTCGAGTGCACAGATGCTCCCGACCACGCCGTACGCACCGTCGTATGCGCCGCCGGTCTTGACCGTATCCAGATGCGATCCGGTAAGGATCGGTTTGAACCCCGGCTGCGTGCCCTCGCGACGGACGAACACGTTCCCGACGGCGTCCTGCGCGAGCGAGAATCCGGCCGCGCGTGCCCAGCCCGCGAACAGAGCGCGCGCGGCCCGCTCCTGTGGCGAGGCGAGCGGCCGATCGATGCCGCCCTCGTACGCGCCGAGCTTCGCAAGTTCGGCGAGACGGGAGATGACGTTGGTAGACGCGTTCATCGTGGTGGGTGGTTCTCTATCCAGTGACGCGCGATATCGATGCGACGGCAGACCCAGACGTCGTCGTGTTTGAGAACGTGATCGAGAAACCGTCCGAGTGCCGCGGCGCGGCCGGGGCGACCCGCCAGTCGCGTGTGCAGTCCGACCGACATCATCTTCGGCTGGCTCAGTCCTTCTGCGTAGAGCACGTCGAACGCGTCGCGCATATATTCGAAGTAGCCCGACGGCGCCGAGAACCCGGGCGCGACCGAGAACTTCATGTCGTTCACATCGAGCGTGTACGGGATCACCAGATGGTCCTTGCCGGACTCCTTGACCCAGTATGGTAGGTCGTCGTTATACGCATCGGAGTCGTAGAGAAAGCCCCCCTCTTCGACCACCAAGCGGCGCGTGTTCTCGCTCGGCGCATATCGGCAGTACCAGCCGTAGGGGCGTTCGCCGATCGTGCGCGTGATCGATTCGACCGCGATCCGCATCTGCTCGCGTTCTTCTTCCTCGGACATGTCCTGAAAGCCGACCCACCGATTG
>JALYSX010000353.1 GCA_030854585.1 Vulcanimicrobiota bacterium | reverse complement strand
TCGGTCGGCTGGACCGCGAACGACGCGCGCGTGCTGATCCACGATCGATACGATATCTGGTCGTTCGATCCGGACCGCGTCGACGCGCGCGACATCACGGGTGGCTACGGCCGCACACACAAGCGTCGTTTCGAGCGTGCGTTGACCGAGAACGGGCCGGCCGTCTCGGAGACCGATCGAAGGGCGATCGATCCGGACGCACCCATGTACCTGTTCGGACTCGACGACGTCACCAAGGACGACGGCCTCTTCGTGCTCGCGAACGCCGCCGGCGGAACGCCGAAGCGATTGCTCTCGGAGCCGCGTGCGTACCTCGGGTTCTTCAAGGCGAAGCACGCGGACGTCTTCGCTATCCAGCGCGGGAGCTTCCACGAGTATCCGAACTTCTGGATCGGCGGCCCGACTTTCACCGACCTCACGCGGGTCACCGATGCGAATCCGCAGATGGCGAAGTATCGTTGGGGCGCCGAGCATCTGTTCCACTATCACGTGAACGGCAAGGCGCTCGACGGGATCGTCTATCTGCCCGACGGCTTCGATCCGAAGAAGAAGTACCCGATGCTCGTCTACATCTACGAACGCTTCTCGGACGGTCTGCACGTTTTCCACTCGCCGGCTCCGGGCACGAGCCCGAATCTCTTGCGGTACGTGAGCAACGGGTACGTGGTGATGGTCCCCGACATCGCGTACGGCACCGGGCATCCGGGCGCGGATGCGTTGCACGCCGTCGCTGCGGCGATCGATACGATCCTCGCGCGCGGATACGTCGATTCCAGACACATCGGCATCGCGGGTCACTCGTGGGGCGCGTATGAGATCGCCTACATGGTGACGCAGACCAACCGTTTCGCCGCCGCCGAAGCGGGCGCGGCCGTCTCGGACATGCCGAGCGCGTTTGGCGGCATCCGTTGGGGCAGCGGCCTGGTACGCGATTTCCAGTACGAACGCGGACAGTCGCGGATGGGCGCGACGCCCTGGGATCGTCCGGATCTCTACCTCGCGAGCTCCGCGCTCTTCCACGTGCAGAACGTGCACACGCCCTACCTGACCATCGCCAACGACAACGACGATGCGGTGCCGTGGTATCAGGGTATCGAGTTCTTCTCCGCCCTGCGTCGCCTGAACAAAGAGGCGTATCTGTTCGTCTTCAACGGCGAGTTCCATAACCTCAAAGGGCGCGAACAGCAGAAGTACTGGACCGTCCACATGGACGAGTACTTCGACCACTTCCTCAAGGGCACGCCGACGCCGGCCTGGATGCTTCACGGCGTCCCCTACCTGCACAAGGGCGAGCGCGACGTCCGTCCGCTCTACGGAGAAAAACCGTAGGTCGATCGATCGCGTAGTGGTCCGCTACGGCTTAAAGCTGGCGTGTCCGATCGCCTCAGCCCCGGACTAACGCACGAAGCCGTCGGATTGCGACGGCTTCGGGTCTCGGATGAGGGGCGACTTTTAGATATTGAAGTTGGAACGGATCTCGTTGATGCGCTGAGCCACCTGGCCCTTGACCTGATTGTGCAACGCTTCTTTCTGCTCGTCCGGTAGACGCCGGTAGATCATATAACCGGCGGCGGAGACTAGTCCGCCCAGAATACCGACAAGCAAGGCCTTGCCGACATCGCCGGTCGCGTCGTCACCTTCGGACTGATGTGAGCCGGTCTGGCCTTGGAAGCCGCTTCCGCCGCCATTCTTTCCCGACCATTGCTGCTCGGGCGGGGTCGCCCGGAAACTCTCAGACATGCTTCCTCCTCTGGTTGCTTGACCATGATACCCGAAAGTGGCGCTCTTGTTACGCTTCACGCTCGGTCCGGACGCGAACGTGTTGGGGATACTGTTCGGCGATCTGCGCGACGGCGAGCTCTGCGGTCGCGACGATCGCGTCGACGGCCACATCGTCGCGATGCGCCTCGGGCCAGCGAAGTTCCAGGCGGCCGGGACGCTGCTCGACCTCGAGGGCGATCTTGGCATATGCTTCGAGTCCGAGCCGGGCGGCCTGGAGAATGCCGGAGACCGCGGCGCAGACCACGTCCTCGCCGTGCATGGCCGTATCGGCGTGCCCGTCGGCAAAAACAGAGGACACCCGATTACGGCTGTCCCTGTGAAACGTTACCTCAAGCATCCTGCTCGAAAATTAGAGGCTGATCTTGGTGATCTTGACCTGGGCGAAGGGCTGGCGATGGCCGTTCAACTTGCGGATGCGCTTCTTCGACTTGTAGCGGAAGACCAGGATCTTCTTGCCCTTGCCGTGGCGCACGACCGAACCGGTCACGCTCGCACCCTTGAGCGCGTCGGAGCCGATCTTGATGTCGTTGCCGTCGCTCGCGAGCACGATCGAGTCAAAGGTGATGTCGCTGCCGACTTCCACATCGTGGAGGTCGGTGGCGATAACGTCGCCCTCGGCTACGCGGAACTGCTTTCCGCCCGTTTCGATGATCGCGTACATAACCACGAAACATTATCAGGTCGTCCCTAGGCTGTCAACGAGAATCGTGTGTACCCCTTGACGGCGAGGCGGAAAAGGAGTAGATTCCTAACATGGTCTGTAAAACAGACTAATCTGAATCAAGGAGCCCGCATGGATCCGTCGGAAGCTCGAGAGCACCTGGACCTGGTCGACCGCATCCTCACCCGCAGCGACGAAAACGTCTGCCTGGTCGGCGATATCTTCGTCGTGTGGGGAATCGCTTCGGCCCTCACCGACCTCATCTTTCAGTTGATCATCAGCGGGAAGATCGCGGAGGGTTGGCAGTGGGTCTCCGCTGCCTCACTGATCTGCGCCGTTCTCTATACGATCATCCGAGTCCGTAGGGGGCAGCGCTCGCTTGCGCGGATGACGCTCGCCGCCCGCGACTACGTCAACGTCTTATGGGTCGTCTTCGGTCTGACTGCGGTCGCCCAGGTGGGCGCCTATCATTTCTTTGTGGGATGGACCGCCCCGGCACTCTGGACTCTGGCCGCCTCGATCTTGACCTGGTACATCGCCCTCTCGGGACGCAACGTCTTCGCCCTGATCGGCGGCTGCGTGCTCGTCGTTTCCCTGATCGCGGCGAGCTACGTCGCCCTTCCCGGCTACGTCCTGGCCGGCGGCATGTTGCTGGGGTACGC
>JALYSX010000340.1 GCA_030854585.1 Vulcanimicrobiota bacterium | reverse complement strand
CTTCGCCGCTCCAACGGCTGCTCTACGCAGGCAGTCTGCGCCGTCAGGAGATCACGGTCGGAGACGTCGATATCGTCTGCACGTCGGACGAAGCCGCCGTCGTCACCGCCTACTTCGCGAAGTGGGATCGCGCCGAGGCGGTCGTCGCCGAGGGCCCGACCAAATGCTCGATCTGGCTCGCGAGCGGTCTGCAGATCGACCTACGCGTGTTGCCGGATCGCGTCTACGGGAATCTGTTGCAGCATTTCACGGGGAGCCGCGAACACAACATCAAGCTGCGCGAGCACGCGGTACGCAAGGGCTTGCGGGTAAGCGAGAACGGCATTCTCGATCTCGAGAACGGCGCGGTCGTCACGTGCGAAGACGAGGAGAGCGTCTACGAAGCGCTCGGCATGCAGTACGTGCCACCCGAACTGCGGCAGGGCCTCGACGAAGTCGAGCGGGCGATCGCGCGCCAGATCCCGCGGTTGGTCGAACGCGCCGATCTGCGCGGCGACTTCCACATGCACTGCGACTTCAGCGACGGCGAAGCGACCCTCGAAGCGATGGTCGCGGCGGCGGCCGGGCGCGGCTATGCCTATCACGCGATGAGCGATCATTCGCAGGCCTGCGGTTCGTGGGGCATGACGATCGAGCGCCTGCGCGAACAGCGTGCGCGGATCGCGCTGATCGGCGACCGCTACGGCATCCGCACTTTGCGCGCGAGCGAGGTGGACATCTTGCCGGACGGCTCGCTCGACTATCCACCCGAAGTGCTCGACGAACTCGACCTGGTGATCGGCTCGGTCCACACGGCGCACAACCAAAGCCGCGAACAGATGACCACGCGCCTGATCCGGGCCTGCGAGAACCCGTATCTGACGTTGATCGGGCATCCGACCGGCCGTCGCGTCGATGGCTTCGCCGGGTATGAGTTCGACTACGATGCGGTCTTCGCGGCGGCGGCGCGCACCGGCACCGCGCTCGAGATCGACGGCCAGGCGACCCGGATGGATCTGCCTTCGCCACTTGCACGGCGTGCCAAGGCGGCGGGCGCGACCTTCGCACTCGATAGCGACGCGCATTCGATCGAAGATCTCGACGATGTCGACTTTGCGGTCGGTCAGGCCCGCCGGGCCGGCATCGAAGCCGGTGACGTGATCAACACTCTTCCGCTCGACGAACTGCTCGAGCGCATCGCGCGCAAACGAAAGGGAACCGAATGATCGCCAATCTCGTCGCCGAGGCCTCGGATGGCATCGTAGTGGGTGCGCGGCACTCGGGTGCGAACGGCCCGGCGATCGTGTTCGTCCACGGAGTCGGCTCCACGGCGGCCGCCTGGGATCCGCAGTTGCTCGGTCTGGAAGATACGTACCGCTCGTACGCGATCCAACTGCGCGGGAACGGCGGCATCGGTTCGAACCCCGAGCCGGACAAGATCACGCGCAACGGCTACGCGCGCGACGTGCTCGCGATCATGGATGCGTCGAAGATCGAACGCGCACACTTCGTCGGCTGCAGTCTGGGCGGGGCGGTCGGCTTCGAGCTCTGGGCGACGGCACCCGAGCGGGTGGCGTCGTTCACGTTCGTCGGGAGCTTCGCGGCGTACCCGAACGGCGGGGCCTACGCCGAGAGCGTGGTCGAACTCGTGCGCGCCGCCGGCGATATGGAGACGTTTGCGCGAGCGCGGGTCGGCCGGCTCGGTCTGCCGCCCGAACGTGAGGCGGCCGCGATCGCGGAGATGGCGTGCAAGACGGTGCCGTCCTACGTCGCGGCGACCCGAGCGACCTGGACCGGCGACTATAGCGAACTGCTCCCGACCATCACCGTGCCGACGCTGGTGATCGTCGGCGAGCGGGATACGGTCGCACCGCTCGGGCTCAGCGAAGAGATCGCCAAAGGAATTCCGGGCGCGCGCTTGGAGGTCGTCTCGAATGCGGGACACGTCACGAACGCGGATGCGCCCGAGAGGTTCAATGCGATGTTACGCGAGTTTCTGGAGAGCGTAGAGCGCCACTAACGATACGATCGGCGCCGGCGTAGACGTTCGCGCGTCGATCGCGTAGGAAGCCGACGAGCGTCAGGCCGAACTCGGTCGCAAGATCGATCGCGAGGCTGCTCGGTGCGGAGACCGAGCACAGGATCGGGATCCGCGCGCATGCGGCCTTCTGTGCGAGTTCGTAGCTCGCGCGCCCGCTCACGAGTACGATCGTCGCGCTGCAGTCGCGGCCTTCCAGCAGCGCCCAGCCGATCAGTTTGTCGAGCGCGTTGTGTCGGCCGACATCTTCGCGCACCGCGAGCAGCGTACCGCTCGTATCGAAGAGCGCGGCGGCGTGGATCCCCCCGGTCCGTTCGAAGACGCGCTGCGCCGTACGCATCCGTCCGGGCAACGCGTAGAGCGTCTCCGTGTCGATCCGAAGGTCGCTTGCGATCGGTGCGATCCGCTCGGAGAGCGCTTGAAGTTCCGCGCGACCGCAGACGCCGCACGCACTCGTGATCGCGAAATGCCGTTCGAATGCGGCGGTCTGCGGCATCGTCGATGCGGTGAGGCCGATGCGGACGGAGCCGTCGTCGCAGCCGACGATCTCGGCGATCTCGGCGCGCGAGCGCACGATCCCCTCGCCGAGCGCGAAGCCGGCCGCGAGTTCGAGATCGTTGCCGGGCGTACGCATGGTGATCGCGAGCGTCCGAGTCTCGCCGCCGGCGCGCAGGCGGATTTCAAGCGGTTCTTCGACCGCGACCGCATCGCGTGCATCTCGCGCGGCACCGCCGTCCAGCGCGCGGATCGAGACCTCGTCGCTCCGGCTCACTGCGGTTGCCGGAATCCAGCCCCGGGATCTTTGGTCGAAGCGGTCCCCTCGACGATCAGCGCGTTGCGGAAGAGGTAGCCCGCCGTCAGCGTCAGCGCGGATGCGAGCAAGGTACGCATGCGCGCGTTCTTGGGCGCGTGTATGAGGTTGCCCCCGAGCGCAAGCGCGAGCGGGACGGCGACGCGGCCCACGAACCGGCCGACGCGCGGGCCGCCGGCCATGCTGAAATGCGCGAGTATCCCGACTTCGCCCGCGGTCGCGACGAGTTCGAAACGCTCGAGTTTGCGGAGTGCCTCGGTATTGCCGATGAGGCACGAGATCGCGCTTGCGAGTGCGCAGGCGCCCGCGACGCCCGAGCAGACCGAGGCGGCCGGTATGTGTATTTTCCCGGCGCCCCAGAGCGGCACCGCCGTCGCGCTTAGGAGCACGCCGGTATAGCCCGCCAGATATGCGCCGAGCAAGGCTTGGAGCGCGGTCAGGCGGTCGTCTTCCATCACCGTCGTCGCGGCAGCGACGGTAGAGTACGCCACCAGCCCCCAGACGCCGAGCGACATCGGCGACCCCGGCTTGAACGTGCGTAGCATGTGCAAAAAGCGTTCCGGCCGACCGAGATGCGATATCAGGATCACGGGATTGACGGCTGCGACCGCGAGTGCGGTATAGCGCGCGGTCTTGCGGAGCTTGCGGCCGCTCTCGTCCTTCGGATCGGCGAGCGCCGCGATGATGCCGAGGCCGCCGGTGACGCCGCCGAGGAAGAGATAGGTGACGACGTTCCAGCCCCAGTGTGGGGCCCGCAGAACGGGGCGGCCGTAGTAGTCGGGGTTCATCGCGAACGAAAGATCGCCCAGCCGGCGACCGCGAGCGCGAGTGCCGTACCGGCTGCGGCCGCATAGCCGGCAGGTTGGCGCGTCGACGGCAATACCGGTGCAGTCGGCAGATTGTAGACTTCGGGTCGGTCGGTCAGCAAGAAGAAGGCGTTCAACGGACCGATGCCGCCACCGATATCCTCGGCTCCGTAGAGCTGCGCGTCGACGCCGCGCCCGAGCAACGTTTCGACGCGCGCGTTCGCGCGTTCGCGCAGTTCGACCAGGTTGCCGAACTGGATCGACTCGGTCGGACAGGCTTTCGCGC
>JALYSX010000323.1 GCA_030854585.1 Vulcanimicrobiota bacterium | reverse complement strand
GCCTACGAAAAGATGAGCCCAACCGATGATGCGACGTAGATGCCGAACCCTAACGGGCGGTAGCCAGCATCACTTCGGCCATCTTGGTCTGTTTTTGTTTGCGAGCGCAGGAAACGATCGATATTGGTGGGGAGACGCGAGAAATGCGGCAGAAGAATCGGCGCAAAGGAGACGAGCTGACATTCGAGCACGGCAGTGGGAACGTCTTCGCTGATCTCGGCCTCGAGAATGCAGACGAACTGCTCGTACAGGCGGACCTGGCGATTGCCGTCAACAAAGAAATCCGTTTGCGCGGATGGACTCAGGTGGAGGCTGCAGAGCGCACCGGACTGACGCAGTCCGACATCTCTCGGCTTGGCAAAATGAAGACCAACGGTTTCTCTCAAGCGCGCATGCAGAATGCGCTGCGCCGGCTAGGGATGGACGTCGAAATCAGAATCAACCGCCGGACGGACGGCGGCCCCGGAACGCTGAAGGTACTCCAGCCAAAATAGCAGTCCGATCGACATGGTTCGCGCAGCGACCGCACGCGCACGCTCCGCGACCATGGCCACATAAACCCAGGGTCCCAGGGGCCAGCTCGTGCTCGGTGCTATCATAAGAGTGCCAGGTCGCGTTCTTGTGAGGAGACCGCCATGTCACGTTCCAACGCACTCGCCGGACTCGTGGGGGCCGTCGTCCTCGGGATTACGGCATGCGGAGGCGGCTCGAGCGCGCCGCCCACGACGCCGCCCGTGACGCGACCGCCCAGCGGAACCATTCTCGAGTATCCGGTCCCCACGGCGAACGCGGGTCCGTTCGCAATCGTGCAAGGACCCGACGGCAACATGTGGTTCACCGAGTCGAACACCGGCACCAACAAGGTCGCGAAGATCACGCCGGCTGGCGTCTTCACCGAATTTGCGCTCTCGACCAACAACGCGTTCCCGGGCAACATCGTGTCCGGACCGGACGGCAACCTGTGGTACGTGGATGAGGCGGCCCATCTCGGCCGGGTGACGACCGCAGGGACCGTCACGCTCTTCCCCGCGGCCGATCCCTCCAGCATCGCCGTCGGACCGGACAACAACTTGTGGGTCATCGAGTTCAACGGCATGAAGGTCGACGTGTACTCGACCGCCGGAACGCTGCTGCACAGCTACGCCTCCGGCACCAACCCCGCGAACCTGCAGCTCGAACAGATCACCGCCGGCCCCGACGGCAACATGTGGTTCGACACGTTCAGCGGCGACAACGTCGTGAAGATGATCACCGGCACGGGTGCGACGACGGTGTTCGTGTACTCGCCCACGATCCAAAACGTCATGCGCGGCATGACCAAAGGACCCGACGGCAACGTGTGGGCCTCAGCGTCCGACAGCAACCTCATCGCGCGCATCACGCCGGCGGGGACGCTCACCACGTTCGCGATCCCCAGCGCGAACGCACAGCCCTACGGCATCACGACCGGCCCGGACGGCAATCTGTATTTCACCGAACCGGGCGTCAACCGCACGACGAACAAGATCGGCCGCATCACGCCGGCGGGCACGATCACGGAGTTTGCGATCCCGACCGCGCTGTCCGGCCCGGTCTTCATCGCGAGCGGACCCGACAACACGATCTGGTTCACCGAAGGCTCCGCGAACAAGATCGGCGAGCTATTCCTGTAAGCCGTAGCACAACGAAGCCCGCACAAGGCCTGTTCACCGCTGCCACGACGATCGTGGAAGGCCTATGACGGCACGTGACGCCTACAGAAACAGCCGGTACGGCACATTGAATCGCTTCGCAAAAATCTCGGCGAGCGATCGGCTTATACGCCGCTTGCCGTTGGTGATCTCGGACGCAATCCCTTTAGGGCCGACCATCTCCGCGAGATCCTTCCGTTTGAGGCCGTTGGCTTGCAAGAGCTCTCGCAGGATCTCAGCTGGCGAAGCATCTCTTAGCGCGTAGCGCTCCTCTTCAAATTTCTCAATGAGCGTTGTGAGAATCTCGGCGAGTGCTTCTTGCTCTGGCGTGAGCGTGTCATCTGCATGGAGGCTTTCGAGCGTCTCGATCGCGCGCTCGTTGTCTTCCTCGGTGTGGATCGGCCGCGGCTTGTACTGACCGAGAACGGCGGCGTACTTTGTGTCATCGAGTTGCGCGATCATTTCCATGCGTCCCTATCGTATTCGGCATGTGTTAGAACATGCTTGATGAAAACTTTCCGATATGTGTAGTCGATAATTGCGATCAGGCGATATGTGTTGCCCTTGATATTGAACACGGTGTGCGGCGCTACGAAATCCGCATGTGGATAGGTCTTGCGGACATCGTCAATTGAGGTCCAATTGGCTGCCTTTGCAATCCGGTACCAAGCCCGGCGTTAACGCGTCCGCCGAGGCCTGGAACGTCTATGCTGCACTCTTCGGACGGTGACGGGACGCCGGTTTCTTCGCGATCGTCCTGTTCTTTCGCGGCCGCCCGCCTTTTGCACCGTTCACGCGCGCTGCTGCCGTCTTCGCGTCAGATCGCTGACGACCGGAGATGCGCCCCCCGAGCGTCTTCAGCAGATCGGCGCCGACGACGATTTCCAAAAGCTGTTCAAGAAGTACGCCGTCATCGACCCTGTCCGACCATAGCGATTCGGCGCCCGGATTGATCGCGATGTCAGCGAGCGCCTTCGGCGCCACCTTCGCGAACCCCGGGATCGTGGCTCGGGGAACGACAAGCGTCGCCCCCGTGGAGAGCTTCACAACGAGCACGTCGCCGTTCACGTCATAGTGCGCGGCCCGGATCTTGGTGGCACTCTTTTCCCGGTCGCGTGCAGCTCGTGCGGCCTGCGCCATCTCGGCTTCGGTGGTGAGGACTCGGCCTCGCGGCTTCGCTTTCGTCATCATGGTTGGATCGCTTCCCAGAGCTCAAAGAGCGCATCGTGGTGGTCGCGCGCGGTACGAAGAACGAGCCGCTGTTCCCTGGCGGTGACGACGCCGCGAACCGGCGAGCCGTGAGCTTGCGAAAGCCGAACGTCGCCGTTCGCGAGCAGTTCGATTACGACTTCGCCCGAACCGATTGTTGCATGGAGGTGAGCGACCCTCGCCCCCGGATGGTCGCCGGAAATCGCTTGAAATCGAACCTGTCCGAACCGTCTACTTCCCACCCTGCCGATAGTATAACCCAGGCCTTGGTTCTTGGCAACGGGG
>JALYSX010000315.1 GCA_030854585.1 Vulcanimicrobiota bacterium | reverse complement strand
ATGATCAGACTGACGCCGATCACGAACGGTATCGATAGGCTCATCATCAAAGGCCCGTGGAATCCCGCATAGCCGAGGATGCCGACAGCGATCGCGCCGGAGAAGAGTCGCATGGTCGCCGTGACGCCGAGAGCCCGCTCCCGATCGGCCAGCAGACTCCACCGCCGGAGAACGCCGTACAAGAACAGCGTGCCGAGCAAGACCTGGAGAAGCACGAACGAGCCGCAGTACATCGCGATCCCGTTCTTGATGTCGCCCGGACCGTCGAGCTGGATCGCGCGGATCAGCACCTGCACCATATAGACCATCATGACCGCCGCGCCCAACTGCGCGAAGTTGAGCGTCAGGCTGAACGCGTTCGGGATGAAGAAATGTCGGAAGAGATGGTTGTTGCGCACCCAGAGCAGGCAGATCGTACCGAACGTCCAGACGAACGCGATCAGTCCCCAGGGATGCGTGAGCACTTCGGCGATCGGATGCCCGAAAGTCGGGAGCGAGAGACTCAAGCCGAGCTCGGCAAGACTGAATCCGAGGACGACGTCGCTGAAGATCTCGACTCGCTGGAGCAGCGGATGGTCGATTCCGGACTCTCGCCCGCTCATCGCGCGTCCCGTGCGAGCATTCGCGGCACGGCGATCCGTTCGACGATCAAGGTGACGAACGCCGAGAACGCTTCGAGGCGGTGGATCAACCGCTCGTCGCGCGGATCCAGCACCAATTGCGAAGGCCCGTCACTCATACGACGGGCCTTCGGGTATCGAAGAGACGGTCCTTCGCTAGCTCTTCGCTTTCAGCTGGCGGAGGACGTATTGGAGGATCCCGCCGTTGCGGTAGTATTCGGCTTCGTCGGGAGTGTCGACGCGGACCAGGGCTTTGAATGAGAGGCCGCGGCGCGAGTCGGTATCGGCTACGTGCACGGTCACGTGCATGCGCGGCGTGACGCCCGCTTCGATACCGGTGATGTCGAACGTCTCTTCGCCCGTAAGCGCATACGTGGTCGCGTCGGCGCCGTCGAGGTACTGGAGCGGCAAGATGCCCATGCCGATCAGATTGCTACGGTGGATGCGTTCGAACGACTCCGCGATCACGGCCTTGATGCCGAGCAGATACGGACCTTTGGCCGCCCAATCGCGCGACGAGCCGGAACCGTACTCCTTACCGGCGATCGCGATCAGCGGCGTGCCGTCGGCGCGATACTTCTCGGACGCATCGAAGATCGACATCTGTTCGTCCGTCGGCAGGTAGCGGGTGACGCCGCCTTCGATGCCCGGCACGAGTTGGTTGCGCAGGCGCACGTTGGCGAACGTGCCGCGAACCATCACTTCGTGATTGCCGCGACGCGCGCCGTACGAGTTGAAGTCGCCCGGCTCGACGCCGTGCGCCATCAAGTATTTCGCCGCCGGACTGCTCTTGGCGATGTTGCCGGCAGGCGAGATATGATCGGTCGTGACCGAGTCGCCGACCATCACGAGCACGCGGGCGCCGCGGATGTCCGCGACGGCGACCGGCTCGGTCGGCATGTTCTCGAAGTACGGCGGATGCTTGACGTACTCGGACTTCGGATCCCACGTATAACGCTCGCCGGTCGGAACCGCGAGCTTGGCCCAGTTCTCATCGCCCTTGAAGACGTCGCTGTAGCGCGCCGTGAACATCTCGTTGCGCACACATGCGGTGACGACGCTCGCGATCTCGTCGTTGCTCGGCCAGATGTCACGCAGGTAGACCGGTCGGCCATCGCTGCCGGTGCCGAGCGCTTCGGTCGTCAGATCCAGATCCATCCGACCGGCGAGCGCGTAGGCGACGACCAGCGGCGGCGATGCGAGATAGTTCGCGCGCACCTGCGGATGAATGCGGCCCTCGAAGTTACGGTTTCCCGAGAGCACTGCGGCCACGATCGTATCGTGTTCGGCGATCGAATCCGCGACCTCGAGCGGGAGCGGACCGGAGTTGCCGATACAGGTCGTGCAGCCGTAGCCGACGATGTTGAAACCGAGGCCGTCGAGCGATTTCTGCAGCTCGGCCTTCTCGAGATAGTCCTTGACGACTTTGCTGCCGGGCGCGAGCGAGGTCTTCACCCACGGCTTGCTCTTCAAGCCACGCGCGAGCGCGTTGCGGGCCAGCAGCCCGGCGGCGATCAGCACCGACGGATTCGAGGTGTTCGTGCACGACGTGATCGCCGCGATCACGACCGCGCCGTCACTGACGACGACCTCGTCGTGGGTGGCGATGGCGGTACCCCCGCCGCCTTCATTCTCGAAGCGTGCGGCCGCGCCACCCGGCTTGACGTCCCGCGCCGCGATCCACTCTTGCATCGCTTCACCGAAGGACGCTTTGACGTTCGAGAGCGGAACGCGATCCTGCGGACGACGTGGTCCGGCCAGGTTCGGTTCGACCGCAGTAAGATCGAGTTGAAGCACATCGGTGTACTCGGGATCGGTCGCGTCGTCGGTGCGGAAGAGTCCCTGCGCTTTGGCGTAGGCTTCGACCAGCGCGACGTGCTCTGCGGAGCGACCCGTCAGGCGCATGTATTCGAGCGTGCGTTCGTCGACCGGGAAGACCGCGATCGTCGAGCCGTACTCCGGCGACATGTTGCCGAGCGTCGTGCGATCGGCGACCGCAAGCGTGCTCAGGCCCTTGCCGAAGAACTCGACGAACTTGCCGACGACGCCGCGCTTGCGCAGCATCTCGGTCACGTGCAGCACCAGATCGGTTGCGGTCACGCCCTCGCGCAACGCGCCGTCGATGCGCACGCCGATCACTTCGGGGATCAGCATGGTCACCGGCTGGCCAAGCATGGCGGCTTCGGCTTCGATCCCGCCGACGCCCCACGCCACCACGCCGAGGCCGTTGACCATGGTGGTGTGCGAATCGGTTCCTACCGCGGTATCCGGATAGGCGACGTCGCCTTCCGCATCGAGCGCGAGTCCGGCGCCGCCGGCACCGAAGACGACCCGCGCGAGATATTCGATGTTGACCTGATGGACGATGCCCGTGTCCGGCGGAACCGCGCGGAAACCCTCGAGCGCGCTCTGTCCCCACTTGAGGAACGAGTAGCGTTCGTGATTGCGCGCGAACTCGAGGTCGGCGTTCTTCTGCTCGGCACCCGGCGAGCCGAAGTAGTCGACCTGCACGCTGTGATCGATCACGAGTTCGACGGGTTGGAGCGGATTGATCGCGTTCGGATCGCCGCCCATCGCAGCCATCGCATCGCGCATCGCGGCCAGGTCGACCACGCAAGGAACGCCGGTGAAATCTTGCAACAGCACTCGCGCCGGGCGGAACGCGATCTCGCGTTCGGAGGCCTCGCGCGGATTCCACTTCGCCAGCGCCTCGATGTCGCTGCGACTGACGGAGCGTCCGTCCTCGAAGCGCAGAAGATTCTCGAGCAGGATCTTCATCGAATAGGGCAACCGGGCGAGCTTGGTCAGTCCGGCTTCCTCGACCGCGGCGAGGCGATAGTACGTGTACGTGCGGTCGCCGACGCGCAGTTCGGCGGCGGCGTTAAAGCTGTTGGCGTTCTCTGTCATGGGAAAAGCTTATTTTGGGGTCGCCGTCCAGGTAGCCTTCGACTCGCGCAACTCCGTCGCCGGTCAGGAGTTGCCAGAGCGGCTCCCCGATCAGGCCCAGGCGCCAGCCCTCGACACCGAGCGTCGACTCGAAGGTAGGTCGGTCGCTTGGAATCTCGCGTGCGACCCGCTCGAGAGCGGCCCGGGGCACGACCAGGCTCTGGGGCAGTTCGTGCTCGCGAGCGATCTCACCAGCCGCCACCCCGAGCAACGCGACCAGGGTCTCGCGCGCGTTTCCAAGCGGACGGGCCGGCTTCTCGGGCAGGTCCTTTTCGGGAATCGCCTCGCCGCGTCCGACCGCAGCCAGGATGCCGTCGCCGAGGTTGCGGCGCATGCCGCCGTCGAGCCTACGCAATTGGGCCAGGTCTTCGACGTGCTTGGGGCGCAGGGTCGCGAGGCCCGCTATCACGTCGTCGGGCAGCACGTACTTGGGTGGGATGTCGCGATCGCGCGCGATCTCGTCCCGAAAGACCAGCAGTTGCGCGAGTACTCCGAGTTCGCGGCGGTTCATCCGGTTCGATCCGGAGATGCGCAGCAAGCCGCGCCGCTCGTCGGCGCGATAGCGTTCGATCTCACCGAGTTGGGCGCACTCCTGCAGCGCCCATTCGAGGCGACCCGAGGTCTCAAGGCGCGCCGTCAGCGCATCCTGCATCGCGAACAGATAGTTGACGTCGTCGACCAGATACTCGACCTGCTTCGGCGTGAACGGGCGCGACGACCAGTCGCTCACGGTCTGGGATTTCGCGAGCCGCACTTTGCAGAGATCTCGGACCGCATCCGCTAGGGAGACCTGCATGCCGTAGCCGAGAAACGCGGCCGCGACCTGGCAGTCGAAGATATGCGTCGGAACGCGGCCGAATCGATCCGCCATGATCTTGAGGTCGCTCGAGAGCGCGTGTCCGACGACGGTGGTCTCGGCAAGCGCGAGCGAGAGCGTCTCGAGATCCGGCACCGCGACCGGATCGACGACGACGGCGCCGTCTTCAAACGCGAGTTGCACGACCATCAACCGCGGCGCGTAGGTACGCTCCGCGTGGAACTCCGTGTCGAGCCCGACCCGCTGGGCTTTAGCGACGCGCTCGCAGAGCGCCGGCAACGCGTCGTAGGACGCGACGATATCCACGTTCACGCGGAAGGGCTCGCTTTCGGTTCGGTATGCGGTTCGCGCCGCCAGTGGAAGTTGAAATGCGGGCGGTGATGCTCGACGTAGATGCGCGCTTTGTCTTCGTAGGCGTGCATGACGACGGTCGCTCGATCGCCGAAGATGGCGAGGATCGTACAGATCGGAATCGCGATCACGCAGAACGTCCACATATGCACCCAGAGCGGCACCTTGAACGTCGCGGCGGTGGCCGTCGCGATCGTCCCGCCCAGCCCCGGAATTACGCGGACCGAGAGCAAGAACGCGGGCGACCCGATCGGGAAGCGCTTGACCCAGGCCGGGAGCCGCTCGAGCGCCTGTTCCAGATCTAGCAGGTGCGAGGCGCGCCTGTTGATCCAATAGCCGATCATCGATGCGAACACCAGGCCCACGGCGTTCAGCACCGAGCCCCAGAGCGGGCCGAAGATCGAACCGTTCATCACGGCGAGCGCATCGGTCATCGAGAACGGCGCGGAGGCGACGGCGATGAAGATCACGATCGCGAGCGGATAGGCGGCGAAGCCGAGGTGCCGGATGTAGTGGTCGACCTGCGGTTGAAAGCGGATAACAAGGAACGCCACGGCAAACGAGACGACCATGATACCGATGGCGAGGAAACGCCGGAGCGTCTTGTTCACCGGAGGAGACCGATGCCGATACGAATAGCGATCACGATTCTCTGTGGAGTTGGTCTTTATACCGCGCTTTTCATGCTTGCCAAGACGCGGGCCGACGAGCGCGGCGAGCTGACCGAGCCGAGCGTCGTCCAATCGTCCCGCGCGCGCCTGATCGGGCCACCCAACGCGTTGCTGGGAACCTGGTACTATCCGCTGGCCGCGCTCGGGGTCTGGGCGGCCTGGCTGCTGCACCAACCCTGGCTGGTGCTGGCGGTGGCAATCGTCTCGCTCGCGCCGGCGATCTTCTCAATCGTCCTCGCGCACAGTCTGCTCTTCATCACCAAGCGTGCCTGCCCGTTCTGCTGGACCGCCCATGCGAACAACTGGTTGCTTCCGCCACTGCTCTTCTGGTTGTTCAAAATATCATATTGAATGAAACGGCCGGACGTGGGTATACTACCGGGGACGAACTCGGGTTCGGAGCGGAGTCTCCGGGATCGATGGTCGGCAGAATCAAAGGGGTTTAGCGTGTGCTAAACCCCTTTTGCTTTTGCGCGAGAGCGCGAGCTACATCGCCGACTTGAAGCCGTAGACGCTGGCGAGGTCGTGCATCGCCTGGTTGAGGACGGCATGGTAGTCCGCATCCGCGGCGAGGCCGTACTTGGCATCGATGTCCGTCATGACCTGATCGTGGATACCGTGCGAGACGGCGCGATCGAGCATCACTTCGACGTTGAAGCCTTGGCCGGTCTGGCCCGCTCCCCACAGCGCCGAGGCAAGCGCCTTACCGTCTTTGGGATCCGGGCTCGGGGCCGACGGCAGTGCGATGTGCTTCTCGCCGACGATCTTCAGTGTGTCGGCGACGATATAGTTGAAGACGGTGACGAAGTTGCCGACTTTGGTCGCGCCGAACTTTTTGGTCAGCGAGGCGACTTCCGGGCCGGCCTCGGGGCCCGCGAGCACTCCGACGAGCGTGGTCGTCTGAAAGTTGGCCGGACCGCCGCCGGCGACCACCATCGAGAGCGTGACCGGAAGCGCCGGTGCGCCCGTATAGACGCCGGGGCCGGAGAAGCGCGACGGCGCATTGGAGACGCCCGGCAACCAGCCGGCGGCCAGAGCGGCAAGCGGAGCGAGAATCGCGAGTCCAGCGACGACGCCGATAGAACGGAACTTCATGTATTTAGGTCCTTCCCCGAGAACGGGAACGAGTGCGTTATCGTTCGATTGAACGGCGCAAAGCGGACCTTGGATTGATTGCTCGCCCTAGTGGATCGTAATCGTATCGGCCTCGAGAGTTCCGTCCTGATCTGCATGTCCCCAGACGTCGACCGTCTGGCCCTGCCGGATGGTCGCTCCGCGCGGATTGATCACGGTTCCCTGATGCAGCTTCACCTGCCGGTATTTGTTCAATTGGAGCGCGACTTGCATGTCGAAGCGCTTGAAGAAGGTCACCGTGCCGTGCGCTTCATTTGCATTGTAACCGAATGCGCCGGTCGCCTGACCGGCGATCGTCCGGAGTACGTCGTTGATGATCTGGTTGGTCGAAGGAAGGCCCGGAATGGAGATCGCGGGCGCCGGCGTAGCCGTGGGCGCTGGACTCGGGGTGGCTTGCGCGTGCGATGTTCCCGTCCCGAGGGCGAACAGGACGGCAACCGCTAGAGCGACAACTCGCGTTTTCATACTCCTTCAACGTACCCGCGAAACCTGAGGTTCCCATCGACCCGAGAAGCGCCGCGACCGTGATGCTCGTGCGCCCCAAGCGGGCGACCGCCGGCATCGAGGTGTTCATGGTGCGCCGGAGTGCGCGCAGCCCGTTCGTGCCGGACGCGATCGTCTTTCCGGGCGGAGCGCTCGATCCGGGCGATGCCGACGTGATCGCCGCCGCATTGCGCGAACTTGAAGAAGAGGCCGGCATCCGCCTGGAGCGCGGCGCGCTCGTTCGTTTCTCCCATTGGATCACGCCGCCGAACGAGGGCCGGCGCTACGATACGCACTTCTTCTTGGCGATCGCACCGGATGACCAAACGGCCGTCGCCGACGAACACGAGACGCACGACGGCCGCTGGCTCGATCCGCACGACGCACTCCGCCGGCATCGCGAGGGGACGTTGCATCTCGTCTATCCGAC
>JALYSX010000226.1 GCA_030854585.1 Vulcanimicrobiota bacterium | reverse complement strand
GCGGACGGCGAGACCTTCCTCCAACACGTCGTGCCGTTCGGTTCGGCCAAGGCCTCGACGATCAAGGAACTCGCCGGTCAGGTGAGCGAGCGCCACTTCAAGGCGGGCGATACCATCTTCGACGAAGGCGAGATGTGGCCGTACATCGGCATCGTGAAGGCCGGCAAAGCTATCCTGACCCTGCTCTCGCCGGACGGCAAGACGCACACCATCGGCGAGCGCCTCACCCACGATACGCTGAACGAAAGCGGCTCGTTCGACGGCGGCGGTGCGACCACGCGCGCCGAAGCGCTGACCGACGTCTCGATCGTCACGCTCCCGAGCGAAGCCTTCATGCACGCGTGCAAGAACGATGCCGAGCTCGCACTCGGGTTCCTGATCGCGTCCTCGCAGGCACGCCGTCGCTCGATCGACACGATCGCCGACCTCGCCTTCGCCCACGTCTTGCAGCGCGTCGCCAAGTTCTTGCTCGGCTATGCCCGCACGTCGGTCGGCATGACTAAGGGTCTACCGGGCGTGGAAAACCTCTCGCAAGCCCAGATCGCTGCGGCCGCCGGAACCGTCCGCGACATGGCGGCTCGCGCACTCCTTCGCCTGAAGAACGCGAACGCCGTCGAGCTCGACCGCGGCCGCGTCAAAGCGATCGATCGCTCGCGCCTAGAAGCCTTCGCCCACAACGTCCAGGCGCCGCCGGTCTAGGCGATGCGATACGGCAGTACGCGCTAGAACGCGTACGGCCTGAACTCCGAGACGAACTGATCGAGCAACGGGATGCTCGTGAGTGCCGTGCGTAGCGAATCTTCGGGATATCCCGATTCGAGCGTGAACTTGTACGAAGCGTAGACGTCGTCTGTGTCGTCCGCGCCCCAGAAGAAAAACGTCCGGTAGTTCAGCTCGAGCAGTTTGCGCGCAAGCGCCGCCGCGTGTTTCGATTTGACGATGTTGACGTACTTGCCGTCGACGTGCGGATAGACGATCACGTTGATCGTGTCGTCGTTCGTAACCGCGACGACCGCTTCGAGCATGTCCGAGTTCTTGAGCCCGTTCGATAGCGTGCCCGCGAAGTTGAACGGGTTCTTCTCCACCTGATGGAACGTGATGCCGGCGTCGCTCTGGCCATAGCTGTCCAACGTAGCCCGGACCTTCGCCTGGGTGGCCTGGCGATCGGCGAGCGACTCGGTGGCGCGCGCTACCATCGGCAACGCGGCGAACGCGACGAGCGCGAGAAGGGCGGTCAATCTGCGCATCCAGGGACTCCAGTCTCCAAAGCAAGCGATTGGTCGCCCTGTTCGCCGTCCGCCGGCTTAGCCATGCGGTCGCGAGGATTCGTGATGGACCTAGTGGATGCGGTAGACGTCCGCGGTTTCGGACGGATTCACGACCGCGCTATGGACCTTCGGCCCGATACAGCGCTGACCGTCGGCGCCGACTTCGATCTTCATCCGCATCACCTGACCCGGGAAGATGTCGTCGATCGCACACGACGAGGTGCGATTCGCGATATTGGCCGTCACCAGGTAGCGTCCGGGCGCGACGTGGATGTTGCTGAAGAATCCGCGCTTGTCGGTGGTGACCGTCTCGATGACCGGGGCGTTGGTCGCAAGCGGCAAGCGGTAGATCCCGACGAGTGCGCTGCTGACCGGCTGCCCGGTCGCAAGATCCATCACGTAGCCGGTGATTCCGCCGGTATCGGCTGCGACCGCAGGCAGCGTCATGGCCGCGACCAGGCCGAGCATGGTTGCTATTCTTTTCATGCGCAGGTTCTACCGCAAGACCCTTGGCGCGAAACGCTAAAAGCAGGAGCGAGGACGATCAGGAAGCGAGCGCTCTCACGGCTTGGTCGAACGTCTTGATCCGGACGATCCGCACGCCCGGCTGATCCTTGATCTCATCGTAGTTCTGTTCCGGAACGAGAAAGACGGTCGCTCCCGCGCGCCGTGCGGCGATCAATTTCTGCATCGTCCCGGCGATCGCGCCGACTTTGCCGTCGCTATCGAGAGTGCCCGTGCCGGCGATACGCTCGTTCGCATGCGCGACGGAAGGACGGAGCGCTCGATAGATCTCGAGTGCGAACATCAGGCCACCCGAGCTTCCCGCGACGTTCTTAAGCGCGAAGCGCACCGGAACGGGTGCGGGTGGTACCTTCTGCACTTCGCCGATGAAGACGCCGAGTTTGGCCTTGCCGCCCACCGCGATCGTCGCCACCGTCGTCTCGGAACGCTTGCCGGCGCGCGAATACGCGACCCGCGCGAACGCGCCGGGCTTCACGCCGCCAAGCACGCTTCGCAACGTCTCGACGCTCGTGATCGCCGCGCCGTCGACCGTTAACAACACATCGTCGGCGCGCAACGCCGCGTGAGACGCGGGCGAGACCCCTCCGACGATCACCTGCGTGCGCACAGGCGGCATCGCGTATCCCGCCGCGCGTT
>JALYSX010000267.1 GCA_030854585.1 Vulcanimicrobiota bacterium | reverse complement strand
GCCTCGTACGACGCGCGGCAGATCGGTGAGTCGGCGCGCGAGCGCGAGCTCGGCCGGCGCGCCGAGCGCTTCGAGACCTTCGCCGGTCGCGGCGGCCGCGACGTCGGCGGCGTCCGCCTTCTGCAGGACCGAGTTGATGCGCGCGTGGCCGTACTGCACGTAGTAGACCGGGTTGTCGAGGCTCTTCTCTTTTGCGAGCTCCAGGTCGAACGTGAGCGGTGACTCGATCGCGAGCATCACGAAGAAGAAGCGGGCCGCGTCGACGCCGACTTCGTCGATGATGTCGGCGAGCGTGACGATGTGCCCGGCGCGTTTGGACATGCTGACCTCTTCGCCGCCGCGCATCAGCGTGATCTGTTGCGCGATCAGCACGTCGAGTTTGCCTTCGTAGCCGAGGGCGCTCGCGATGCCTTTGAGGCGGTCGATGTAGCCGTGATGATCGGGTCCCAGGATGTCGACCACGCGATCTGCGCGTTTGAGCTTCTCGTTGTGGTATGCGACGTCTGGCAAGATATAGGTCGGGCGTCCGTCGGTGCGGACCAGCACCCGGTCCTTGTCGTCGCCGAACGCGGTCGACTTGAAGTAGACGGCGCCGTCCCGTTCGTAGGTGAAACCGAGCTCGGTCAGGCGTGCGAGGCCGGCGGCGACGCTGCCGTTCTCGTGCAGCTCTTTTTCGCTCTGCCAGAGATCGTAGTGCACGCCGAACCGGATCGCGGTCGCCTGCTGTTCGGCGAGCAGCGCGTCGCGCCCGAACTTTCCGAAGTACGGCAGCCAGGTCGCCTCGTCGGCGCCGATCCATTTCTCGCCGTCCTCGCTTGCGATACGCTCGGCGATCGGGAGCAAGTAGTCGCCCGGGTAGCCCTCTTCCGGGAACGGGAACGTGGCGTCGTACCGCTGACGGTAGCGCGCATAGAGCGAACGACCGAGCTTGTCGAGCTGACTGCCGGCGTCGTTGATGATCCATTCGGTGAAGACATCGTAGCCGCAGAAACGCATCGCGCTTGCGAGCGTCTCGCCGATCGAGAGCGTCCGCCCTTGGACGACTACCAGCGGTCCGGTCGGATTGGCGCTGCCGAACTCGAGCGAGACGCGTTTACCGTTCTTCGGGAACTCGCCGAAACGCGCACCTTCCCGCAGCACTTTGGCGATCGACGCCTGCCAACAGGCCGGCGCGAGACGGACGTTGATGAAGCCGCCGAGCGGATCGATCGCGCTGAAGAGCGCGTCCAGGCGCGGCTCGCTCGACCGCGCGGTGGCGATCAGCGCGGTCGCGATGTCGTTGGGTTTGGTCCGAGCGATCTTGGCCAGGCCGAACGCGACGTTCGTGGCGGCATCGCCGAACTCGACGTTGCGCGGTGCTTCGAACGCGACCGCGACCGGCGGGGCGTCCGGATAGAGCGTCGCAACGGCGCGTGCGACGGCATCGCCGAAGATCTTGAGCGCGTCGTCCGGCGACCCGCTAGTGATGGTAGGGCTCATTCCGTGCGATCTTCGCCGCGCGATAGAGTTGTTCCAGCACGAACATGCGCGCCCACTCGTGCAAGAACGTCAGTTGCGAGAGCGACCAGCGGAAGGTCGCTCGCGCGAGCACGCTCGCGTCCGCGCCGTAGGTTCCGCAGATGACGAAGGTTAGACGCGTCGCGCCGGAGGTCGCAAACGCGTCCAGCTTGCGACTCAAGTCGGGGCTGGACAGTTCGGTTCCGGTGCGTTCGAGAAGCCAGACCGCGTCGTCCGGGCGGAGGTGCCGCGCGATCCGGTCGGCCTCTTCGCGCATCGCGCCGGCCGGGTCACTCCCGTCGCTCGCGCGGATCTCGATCTCTTCGAGCGGGAAATACGGTGCGATGCGCTTGCCGAACTCGGCGCAGGCTTGCGCGACGTACTGCGTGCGCGTCTTCCCGACATAGATAAGGCGCAGGTTCAAAGCGTCTCCAGCGTAGCATACGTGCCCCCGCCGCGCGACTCGACGCGGCCATCGATCTCGAGGATTGCGAGCGTGGAGAGAATGGCGGCCGCGTTCGCGCCGGTCGCGCCGACCAGCGCATCGACGGATCCGTCACCGTCGCATATCGCCGCCAGGACGTCGCGCTCGAACGGATCCTCAGGCGCTCGTCGCCGTGCGCGGCGGCCGGTGGGTGCTAGCAGGCCGAGCGCTTCGAGCACGTCGTCGGCGGAGCGTGCCAGGGTCGCGCCGTCGCGGAGCAGCGCAAGGCAACCCTGGACGTGCGGCCGGTCGACGTCTCCCGGCACGGCCAGGACCGGGATCCGGCCTGCCGCCCAGCTCGCGGTGTTGAGCGCACCCGAACGGCTCGGCGCTTCTATGACGACGACCGCGTCTGCCAGCGCGACGACCACGCCGTTCCGTTCCAGGAACTGGCTCGGGTAGGCGGGCTGCTCGGGAGCAAACGGCGAGAGCACCGCGCCGCCGCCCCCGATCATCTGCTCTGCGAGGTCGCGATTCCGCGGCGGGAAGAAGTGTTCGTGTCCGCATCCGAGCACGCCGATGGTCGGCGTCCCGGCCTCGATGGCCCCCGGTGGGCTGCCGCGTCGATGCCCAGGGCCAATCCCGAGATGATGCAGCAGCCCGCCCGACCGAGTGAGAGGGCAAACGCGTGCGCCAGGCGGGTTCCGTACGGCGTGGCGGCCCTCGTACCCACGATCGCGACCGTGGGTAGACCCAGGCCCTCGAGCCCTCCAACGCTCCAGAGGCCGGCGCAGGCGGCTTCGAGCGGACGAGGGTCGCGGAGCTGTGCAAAGCGAGCATGCGGGAGAAAGGCGGCGGGTTTCACCCATCCGTCCATCCCCCCGAGAGGCGCCTTCGTCAAGCCCCGGCCGAAAGCCAGGGGGAATCCCTCGGACCCCAGGGAATACGCGGCCGGAGTTTGCCCCCGCCTTGGTCATCCCGTCGAGGGACCGGCGGGCGGCTTCATGAGTTTTTTTTGGAGGGTTCGCACGTGGCAGCTGAAGCGTACTGTGTAAAGTGTAAGACGAAGCGCGAGATCTCGGACGCGGTCCAGATCACGATGAAGAACGGTCGCCCGGCGACCGAGGGCAAGTGCCCCGTCTGCGGCACAAAAATGTTCAAGATCGGCGCGTCCAAGTAGCCTTGCCGCCTTGCTCTGCGCCTCTCAGGACAGTTTATCCTGAGGGGTGCCCGACCTAGGGCGCCTCTCCAAGGGGCCCTTTTTTTTGCCCTATCGCCGGGTTGTGCCGTATAATGGGGCAACCCACAATATGTGGGATTGGCTCATGAGGGATTTCACCTGATCTGCCCGACCTGCCGCAAGAGTGAGACTCGGGTCGTCGACTCGCGCGACGATGAGACCGTGGTACGCCGCCGTCGCGAGTGCCTGGACCCACGCTGCAAGCATCGCTTCACCACGTACGAGCGTATGGAAGCTCCGCGTCTGTACGTCGTCAAGAAAGACGGACGGCGCGAGCAGTACAACCGCGAGAAAGTGCTCTCGGGCCTCCGCCGCGCTTGCGAGAAGCGTCCGATCTCCGAGAGCCAGATGGAATCGACCGCGGCCGATGTCGAGCGCGCGCTCTTCGCGCGCGGCGAGAGCGAAGTCCCCGCGACCCTGGTGGGGGAGAAGTTGATGGAAGCGCTCAAAGCGCTCGATCCGGTCGCCTACATCCGCTTCGCCAGCGTCTATCGTTCGTTCCGCGACGTCGAGTCGTTCCGGGAAGAACTCTCCGCTCTGCTTAAGTGAGCGGAGTGAACGGATCGGACGTACGCGTAGCTGTTGCGCGCTTGCCTGAGGGTGCGGGCTTACCGTTGCCGGCCTACATGTCGGCGCTCGCCGCCGGTGCGGACTGCTGCGCGGCTGTCACCGACGATCTCACGATCGCGCCCGGAATGCGCGCACTCGTGCCGACCGGCTTTTCGATCGCGGTGCCCCCCGGATTCGAAGCGCAGATCCGTCCGCGTAGCGGTCTCGCCCTCAATGCCGGCATCACGATCTTGAATGCTCCCGGAACGATCGACGCGGACTACCGCGGGCCGGTCGGCGTGATCCTCGCGAACCTCGGCGCCGAGCCGTTCGTGGTGCGGCGTGGCGATCGGATCGCGCAGATGGTGATCGCGCCGGTCTCGCGGGTGGAGTTCGAAGAAGTCGAGAAGTTGCCGGACTCGGTCCGTGGCGACGGCGGCTTCGGGAGTACGGGACCCGGATGAACGTCTACATCGTTGGCAAGGGCGCCGTCGGCACGTTCCTCGGCGATCGCCTCGCGTCGATCGGCGTCAACGTCGCCTACGCGCCGCGCGATCTCGATGCCGTCGAGCCGGTCGATGCGGATGTGGCGATCGTCACGACCAAGGCCTACGATACAGAAGGCGCGATCGTGACGCTACGCAAAGCCGTGTGCGTACCCGATTCGTGCGTCTTCGTCACGCCGCAGAACGGCGTCGGCAACGAAGAGAAACTGGTCGCGGCGTTCGGTGCGAAGAACGTGGTCGCGGCGGCCCTGACGGTACCCGTTGATCGCGATAGCGACGGCCGCGGCGCACCTGCGATGGATGGCGGGCTCGCGTTCGCACCCGTCGGCGAGAGCGCCTTCAACTGGCTGGTCGCGACGTTCGCGTCGACCGGGCTTCCGGTCAAGGTGATCGACGACTGGCGGGCGCTCAAATGGAGCAAGCTCGCGCTGAACGTCGTTGCCAACGCCTCGTGCGCGATCCTGAACGTGTTGCCGAACCGGCTTGTGAACTTCGACAAGGTCTTCACCCTCGAGATCCGCGCCGTTCGCGAAGTGCGCGCCGTGATGGCCGCGATGGGCATCGTGCCGATCGACCTGCCGCGTTATCCGGTCCGCGCGTTGCAGGCGATCGCGACCCTTCCGAGTCCGATCGCGCGCACCTTGCTGGCGGGTCGGATCGCCGGTGCGCGCGGGACCAAGCCGCCCTCGCTGTTGCTCGACCTTCGGGCCGGTCGCCCGCAGACCGAGGTCGACGTGCTCAACGGCGCGGTCGCCGCGGCCGGGTTGGCGCACGGCGTCGCGACGCCGGTCAATGCGGTCTTCGCGCGCGTGCTCGACGATATCGCGCATATGCCACAGCTCTGGTCCAAGTACCGCGAACGGCCCGACGCGCTCGAACGCGAAGTCGATGCTGAAGTCCAACGTGTCCGCGCGCTCGCGCGCGCGAGAAAGTAACCGATCGTGCGCGACCCCAACGTTCCCGAATCGCTCGAAGGCTGGTGGATCCTCCATCGGATGTTCGCGTTCGACCGGCGCGGCTGGGATGGGCTCTCGGAGAAGAAGCGGCGCAAGATCGCGCAGCACGGGAGCGACCTGTTCGAGCATCTGCAGGGTGGCGCCGACGGCGACGCGAGCCTGGCGCAGTTGGTCGGACATAAGGGCGACCTGATGATGACGCACTACGCGAAGTCGTTCGACGGTCTCGCGTACGCGCAGACCCTGGTGGATAAGCTCGACCTGTGCGATTTCCTGATCCCGCTCGGCTCGTACGTCTCGGTGCTGGAGGTCGGACTCTACGACGCGACCGGCAAACTTCACGCGGAGTTGGCCTCGCGCGAATTGAAGCCGAACTCGCCGGAGTGGATCGCCGCTTTCGACGCCGCGCTTAAGAAACAGGCGGAAAACCCGTACGT